>DAICZL010000137.1 GCA_027311165.1 bacterium | reverse complement strand
TCGATCGTGCTGTAGCCCGCTCCGCCGGTGATCGTCAGATCGGCACTGTGCAGCGCGCCGACCACCCGGTTGTTGAACCCGCCCAGGCTGACCTGATCGGTCACGCCGGAGAAGCCGCCGAGATCGACATAGGCCTGGCCGGCGCCGGCGGTGATGATGTCATTGGCGCCGCCACTGTAGATCTGGTTGTTGAGCCCGTAGGCGATGATCCGGTCGGTGCCGGAGGTGTTGCCGAGAATCACGGCATTGCCGGATTTCGGCCCCTTGATGGTGATGATCATGGTGCTGTTCCTCCCAGCCGGCTGGCTCTGGCGAATGCAGGACGGCCGCACCGGGGGATGCCCCGATGCGGCCGCTCCGACCGTATTGGTCAGGTGAAGCTGAAATTATGCGCGGTCAGCGCGCCCGCATGGGCGAAGTCGATCTGGCCGGTGCCGAGCGCGAGCGAGATGCCGCCATGGCCGTCACTGTGCAGGTTCATCGCCACCTGCAGGAAGCTCGTGTATTGCGAGAACCCGTGCAGGTCGACCACGCCGGTCGCGATGTCGTTGGAGAAGCCGTCGAGCTTGATCATCCCGCCATTGGCCCCGCCGCTCGCATTGATCTGCAGGTACAGGCCCGACCCGGTCGGCAGGTCGTGGATCACCGCGTTGGCGTTGCTGGACAGGAAGATCTGATCGGTCGAGCCATGGGTGTAGACGTTGGTGCCCTTGTGGCTGTGGGTCAGGTTCAGCAGGTCGTTGGTGCCGAGGCTGACGACGTCCTTGCCGGACCCGGCGGTGATCATATCGTTGTTGCCGGTGGCGGTGATGCTGTCATTGCCGTTGCCGGCGGTGATGGTCTCGTTGCTGCCGGTGGCGCTGATGCTGTCGTTGCCGTTGCCGACGGTGATGGTGTTGTTGTTGCCGTTGGCGGTGACGCTGTCGGTGCCGTCGCCCATCGTGATCGTGTTGAAATTGCCGGCGAGGTTCACGAGGTCGTTACCGCTGCCGAGCGTCACCGTATTGGTGCCGCTGGTGGCGCTGGTGTTGGTGACGCTGATGTTCTCGGCATACACGCCGGTGACGGTGTTGCCGGCACCCGCCAGGGTGACCGTGTCCGGACCGAGATAGGGTTCGCCCTGGCTCGGCTCGCCCTGCAGGATGGTGACGCTGTCATTGCCGGTGCCGGCGATGATGGTGTTCTGCCCGCCGCCCACGGTGATGGTGTTGTGCAGGCCGTACTCGTTCACCGAGTTGGTGCCGTCGCCCAGCGTGATCGTGTCGTAGCCCAGGCCGCCGCTGACGGTGACATTCTCGTCGCCGGCGGTGACGGTGTTGTTGATGCCGCCGAGCGAGACGGCGGCCGTATAGGTGAAATAATCGTCGTCGTAGCTGCCGATGGTCACGTGGTCTGAGCCGGAGCCGGCCGCGACCGTGTTGGTGGCGTTGCCGTTCAGGGTGATGTTGTTGTTGAGCCCGCCGAGCGAGACCCCGTTGATGCCGCCATAGTTCAGCAGATCGACTGTCGAGTATCCCGCCCCGCCGGTGACGGTGATCTGGCTTCCGTAATGGCCGTTGCCGCTGGTGTACACATTGTTGTTGTAGCCGTTCAGGTTCACCTGATCGACGAGGCCGGTGAAGGAGCCGAGATTGACATGGGCCTGGCCCTGGCCGGCGTTGATGACGTCGTTGGCGCCCATGCTGATGAAGTAGTTGTTCAGCCCGAACCCGTTCAGCTCATCGGACCCCGAAGAGTTGCCGATGATGACCCCGTTACCGCTGGACGGTCCGTTGATCACGTAAGTCATGCCGATTTACTCCCATTTTATTTCGTTGTCGTTACGCTTTCCTGCAGAGCCGACCGCCCTGCAGGGGGCGCCGTCGCAGTCTTGCCGCCGCCTTATCGCGGAGGAGGGGATCCGGCGTCGCACCCAAGCCAGCTGCCCCGGGTAATTCGTTGCGCAAAAGATTGAGATGAGTCAACGAGCAATAACGAGTGAGTCTAAAATTCATCGTGAGTTATTTATGACTCAACAGATAGGGAATTTTCGAGTCGCACCTGATTCATGTATCGGTAGATGTGGAGATTTCTGACATACAAATCGTCGGTTGAATCAGGATGAATGGCTCTAGCGATCAACCGATTGGTATGACAATTGTTTTCTGGCGGGAGATCGCCATTATCTACTTTTAGTTGTTGCTGCGACTGCGAGTAACGATCTACTCATGTGTCTTGATAATGAATCGCTATAAAACGTGTCCAATTCTGGTCGTTGCGACCGGAGCGCGAGCTCTGCCCGGGTCTTTCCCTGCGGGGTTGGTGGCGGCGACCCGCCGCGAACCCGTAATGGGCGTGCGCCAGCTGGCCGGACACGGGAAGATCGCGGGTTCTTTACCGCCGGGTAGTGCCGGCGGAGCCAAATTGATGTATCGAACCGATCCGATCGCCCGGCCCCCGGGACGCGCGATCCGCTTCCCGCAGCCTCGCAACGGAGGGATTGACACCATGAGCAGCACCGAGACCCAGACCGCGCACGCCGATCTCACCACCGTCGATCTCAAGGCGCTCCGCCGCGTGATCGGCCGGGCCCTGGTCAACAAGAAAACCCGCGGCCAGCTCCGCAAGGACCCGGAAGAGGCGCTGAAGCTGCTCGGCTATCAGCCGACCCCGGCGGCGGTGGAATTCTTCGCCGCCCTGAAACAGAAGAATTTCTACCAGGCGATCGAGACCCAGGCCGAATTCCTCAACGCGATGAAGCCGTCCAAGCCGTCCAAGACGGCTGAGGCGGGCTGAACCCTCCGCCCGGGCGAAGGCCGGCCCGCCGGCTGGCCGCGCCCCGGCAGGGCAGAGGGCGCTGACGGGACCACGCGGGGCCGGCGCCGGTCCGGCCCCCCCGGGGGGGAAGGAGAAGGCGCATGGCCAGGCCGGCCCGGGACCAGAAGCGGGCGGTGCTGCTCACCAGCCCGCTGTTCCAGGCGATGCGGCCGGAAGAGCTCGACGAGATCCTGGGCTTCGCGGGCGAACGCCACTGCCCCCGCGGCACGGTGATCTTCCAGAAGGGCGACAACGGCTCGAGCCTGATGGCGGTGCTGAGCGGGCGGGTGCGGGTCAGCGCCGTCTCGCTCGAGGGCAAGGAAATCACCCTCAACGTGATCAGCCCAGGCGAGGTGTTCGGCGAGATCGCCCTGCTCGATGGCCAGCCGCGCAGCGCGGACGCGACCGCGATCGAGGACACCGACCTGCTGGTGGTCGAACGGCGGCAGTTCCTGCCTTTCCTGACCGCCAACACCGATCTGTTCACCCGCCTGCTCGCAGTGCTGTGCGAACGGCTGCGCCGCACCAGCCTGGCGCTCGAGCAGCTGGCGCTGTTCGACCTGCCGGCGCGGCTCGCCCGGGTGTTGCTGAAACTCGCCGAGGATTACGGACGCCCCCTCGGGGCGGAGGCGGGCGTTGCCGTCCGGATCGACATGAAACTGTCCCAGCGCGACCTCGCCACCCTGGTCGCGGCGACGCGGGAGAGTGTCAACAAGCAGATCCGGCAGTGGAAGGCGCAAGGCGTGGTCGGCGATGCCGGGGGCTATCTGCTGATCCTGCGGCCGATGGCGCTGCGCGATCTGGTCGAATAGCCCCGCCTCCCGCCGCGATCTTCCCCACCGCTTTGGCTGCGGCCTCCGCGCAGCGGGCACCGGAGCTGGCTCAGCCGCGACGGCTCCGGCCCGTGATGGGCGCGTTCCCGCCGGCCGCGGCCGCTGGAGCGGTGCCCGATCTTACAGACGATCGGCGACCGCTCCTACTTAGTGTTTTGCCGGGCAACTTTATCCGATCAGATGATTCCCCCTGATCGGATAGTGCTCCAGGCGTTGGTGCCGGCCCCGGCGGCCAGGCGGTCGCCCCGGCCCCGGCGGCCAGGCGGTCGCCCCGGCCCGGGCCGTCAGGCGGTCGCCCCGGCAGAGTTGTGCGGGGCGCAATGTTGCCGGGCGCGCAGCACGGCTTGTGCCGAAGCGCCGGCTTGCCCATTCTGCGGTGCGCAATGACGCCTCCCCCCCCAGAGT
>DAICZL010000135.1 GCA_027311165.1 bacterium | reverse complement strand
CCTCTGGTAACAGCAGGGCCGAGATGAGCCATGCCGGCATGATCCAGGCCGGGAGCTCTCCGGCCGGCGGCGAGGCGGACCGGCTCGGCTGGCTCGGCATCATCCGGCTGGGGCTGGTGCAGGCGGCGCTGGGATCGATCGTGCTGCTCGCCACCTCCACCATGAACCGGGTGATGGTCGTCGAGTATGCGCTGCCGGCGCTGGTGCCGGGGGCGCTGGTGGCACTGCACACGCGGTGCAGGTGCTGCGGCCGCGGCTGGGCCATGGGTCCGATGCCGGGGGACGGCGCACTCCCTGGATCCTGGGCGGGATGGCGGTGCTGGCGGCCGGCGGCATCGGCGCCGCCCTGTCCACCGCCTGGATGGCACGCTACCCGGTGCACGGCATCATCGCCGCGGTTCTCTCCTATGGGCTGATCGGCCTCGGGGTCGGGGCGTCCGGCACGGCCCTTCTGGTGCTGCTGGCCAAGCGGGTCGGTCCGGCGCGGCGGGCCGCGGCGGCGACGATCGTGTGGCTGATGATGTTCGCCGGCTTCGCGCTCACCGCCACGCTGGCCGGGCGGTTCCTCGATCCGTTCTCTCCGGCGAGGCTGATCGGCGTCACCAGCGCGGTGGCCGCGGTGGCGCTGCTGATCACGCTGTTCGCGGTCCGCGGCATGGAAGGGCCCGCTGCGGCCGGCGGACCGGACCGGGCGGCGGCGGGGGGGACGTTCCGCGACGCGCTGGCGCAGGTCTGGGCCGACCGGCAGGCGCGGCAGTTCACGATCTTCGTGTTCGTCTCGATGCTGGCCTACAGCGCCCAGGAACTGATCCTGGAACCCTTCGCCGGCGCCGTGTTCGGCCTGCAGCCCGGCGCCTCCACCCGGCTCACCGGGGTGCAGCATGGCGGCGCGCTGGCCGGGATGCTGCTGGTGGCACTGATGGGCAGCCTGTTCGCCGGACGGCGGCTGGGCGCGCTGCGGCTGTGGATGACGGGCGGCTGCGCCGGGTCGGCGGTGATGCTGCTGGTGCTCGCCGCCGGCGCCTTTGCCGGCCCGGCCTGGCCGCTGCGCCCGGCGGTGTTCGCGCTCGGCCTCGCCAATGGCGCGTTCACCGTCGCCGCGATCGGGGCGATGATGCAGCTGGCCGGCGCGGGAGGCAGTCCGCGTGAGGGCGTGCGCATGGGCTTGTGGGGCGGCGCCCAGGCGGTGGCGTTCGCGCTCGGCGGGCTCTTCGGCACGCTGGCGAGCGACCTCGCCCGGTTGCTATTCGGCAGCCCGGTCGGGGCCTATGCCCTGGTGTTCGGGCTGGAAGCCGCCTTGTTCCTGATCGCCGCCTGGCAGGCTGCCCGGGTATTCGCCGCGCCCGGCCCGCGCGCCGGCGACGACCGGGCCGCCGCGCCATTCGGCCCGATGATCACAACCAGCCGGGGATGATCGCTATGGAAACCTTCGATGCCGTGGTGGTGGGCGGCGGTCCGGCCGGAGCGACGGCAGCGACCGACCTCGCCCGGCGCGGCCGGTCGGTGCTGCTGATCGACCGGGCCGGACGCATCAAGCCCTGCGGCGGGGCGATCCCGCCGGCCGCGATCCGCGAATTCGACATCCCCGACCACCTGCTGGTGGCCAAGGTCACCGCGGCGCGGATGATCGCGCCGAGCGCGCGGGAAGTGGACATGCCGATCGATGGCGGCTTCGTCGGCATGGTCGATCGCGACGTGTTCGACGAATTCCTGCGCAACCGCGCCGCCAGCGCCGGCGCCAGCCGCGCCACCGGCACGTTCCAGCACATCGGCCGCGACACCGACGGCACCGCGGTGGTGGAATACCAGCCGCCGGGCGATGCGCCGGTCGTGCGCGTGCGCGCGCGCGCGGTGATCGGCGCCGATGGCGCGCGTTCGGGCGTCGCGCGCGACGCGGTGCCGAACGCGGGCAAGACCAAATACGTGTTCGCCTATCACGAGATCGTCCGCTCCCCGGAGGACGGCGCCGGCGGGTTCAACCCGCGCCGCTGCGACGTGGTCTATCGCGGCACGCTGTCGCCGGATTTCTACGGCTGGGTGTTCCCCCATGGCGAGACCACCAGCGTCGGCACCGGCTCGGCACACAAGGGCTTCTCGCTGCGCGGCGCGGTGGGGTCGCTGCGCCAGGTGAGCGGCCTCGGCGCGGCCGAGACCATCCGCCGCGAGGGCGCGCCGATCCCGCTCAAGCCGCTGCGCCGCTGGGACAATGGCCGCGACGTGGTGCTGGCGGGCGATGCCGCCGGGGTGGTCGCCCCGGCCTCGGGCGAGGGCATCTACTACGCCATGACCGGCGGCAGGCTGGCCGCCGAGGCGGCCGCGATGCTGCTGGAAACCGGCGATGTCCGCGCGCTGCGCAGCGCCAGGCGGCGCTTCATGAAGGCCCATGGCCGGGTGTTCTGGGTGCTCGGGATGATGCAGTACTTCTGGTACGCCAATGACCGGCGGCGGGAGCGGTTCGTCGCGATCTGCCGCGACAAGGACGTGCAGCATTTGACCTGGGATGCCTACATGAACAAGCGGCTGACCCGCGCCAGGCCGGCCGCCCATGTGCGCATCTTCTTCAAGGATCTCGCGCATCTGTTCGGTTTCGCCTCGGCATGAGCGTGGCGATCCTGCGCAACTGGAAGCCGATCGGCGCCGCCGCCCTCGCCGCCCTCGCGGTGGGCGGGCTCGGCGCGGCGGTGACCACCCTCAGCCCCTGGTATTACGGGCTGGTCAAGCCGTCCTGGCAGCCGCCCGACTGGCTGTTCGGCACGGTCTGGACAACCATCTTCGCGCTGGCAGCGATCGCCGGCGTGCTGGCCTGGAACGCGGCGCCGGATGGCCGCTTCCGCGCGCTGATGCTGGCCGGCTTCGCCATCAACGGCACGCTGAACGTGCTGTGGAGCGTGTTGTTCTTCGACCTGCACCGGCCCGACTGGGCGCTGATGGAGGTCGGGTTTCTGTTCCTTTCGGTGCTCGCGCTGATCGTATTGCTGGGCCGTGTCTCGGTGACCGCCGGGGCCCTGCTGGTGCCGTACCTGGCCTGGGTCGGTTTCGCGAGCTTCCTGAACCTGACGATCGTCCGGCTGAACGATGGCTTCGCCGGGGGCTGACGCCGTGCCTGCACACGAGAGGGAGCGGCCGTCGGCCGCTCCTCAACACGAACGGGACTGAGGAAGCGGATCATGGTCGCAGCAAACCAGATCGATACCCTGACACAGACCGCGCCGGCGCGCTGCCCGGCGACGGGCAGGCCGGCCATCGCATCGCCGCAGGTCAAACGCCATCACCGCGAATTGCCGTTGCGCGTCGGCACCCGCGCCTCGCCGCTGGCGCTCGCGCAGACCCGCTCGTTCCTGGCGATGCTGACGCGCTTCTGCCCGGTGCTGCGCGGCATGGACGTGTTCCAGGAACATGCGATCCGCACCACCGGCGATGCGGTCCAGGACCGCCGCCTGGCGGAGATCGGCGGCAAGGGTCTGTTCGCCAAGGAAATCCACGAGGCGCTGGCCGATGGGCGCATCGATTTCGCGGTGCACAGCCTGAAGGATCTGGAAACCGCGCTGCCGCCGGGCATCGTGCTCGCCTGCACGCTCAAGCGCGAGGATGCGCGCGACGTGCTGATCCTGGGCGAGGCCTGCGGCGCACCGGATGCCTCGCAGCCCTTCGCCGCCTTGCCGGGCGGGGCGCTGATCGGCACCTCCTCGGTCCGTCGCCAGGCGCAGCTGCTGCACGCGCGTCCGGATCTGCGCATCACCCTGCTGCGCGGCAATGTCCAGGGCCGGCTCGACAAGCTGCGCGACGGGCAGTGCGACGCCAGCATGCTGGCACTGGCCGGGCTGCGCCGGCTGGGGATCGAGCTGGAGCACGCGGTGGTGCTGGACCCCGAGGCGATGGTGCCCTCGGCGGCGCAGGGCATCGTCGGCGTGACGGTGCGCGAGGACGACGTGGAACTGCGCGAGCTGCTCTCGGCGATCGAGGATCCGGAAGCCCGCGCCGTCGCCACCGCCGAGCGGGCCATGCTGGCGGTGCTGGACGGGTCCTGCCGCACCCCGATCGGCGGCTATGCGAGGCTGCTGCCGGCCACTCCGGGCCAGGCGCCGAGCCTGCTGCTTACCGGGCTGGTGGCCCGCGAGGATGGGAGTTTCCTGATCAAGCGCAGCCTGCACGGCGCACCGGAAGATGCCGAGCGCCTCGGCGCCGAACTCGGCGCCAGCCTGCGTGCCGACAGCCCGGCCGATATCTTCCTGCCCTGAACGCCATGGAGGCGCTGTTCGCGAACGGCCAGATCGTCGATCTGATCCTTGGCCTGATGGTGTTGGAGGCACTGGCGTTGACCGGCTATCGCCGCGCGACCGGCGCGGGGATCGCCGCGGGCGATCTGCTGGCCAGCCTGATGGCAGGGGCGATGCTGCTGCTGGCGCTGCGCGCGGCGCTGGCCGGCGCCTACTGGCAATGGGTCGCGCTGTGCCTTGTCTTGTCGCTGCTGGCCCATCTCGGGGATCTGCGCCGGCGCTGGCGAACCGGTCCGAAGCAGCCGGCCGCCAGCCTGATGCGGACCGCGCCCAAGGGATGATCCCGGGCTGAGGGCCGGGGAAACGACGCCGCCACGGGACCGTGCCACGGGCAGAGGACGCCCGCCGGAGCCCGGGCCTGCTTTCCGGAAGGGTTCTCCCTTCCCGGAAGATGGCGGGTCGCGATCGGCCTGGGGGAAGCGCTCGAAGCTGGCGGGTTCCCCCAGGGCCTGTCGTGCGCGCGAGCGCCGACCGCCGGTTGCTTGCCCTTCCTGGCATCCCCCGATCGGATCCGCCAGATTGGCTCCCCGGAACGCACCCAGAGCGCGCCCAGGTCTCGCATGCCAGAACCTGCTTCCCGGAACGCGCACACCAGAACACGCACACCAGAGCGCGCACACC
>DAICZL010000134.1 GCA_027311165.1 bacterium | reverse complement strand
GCGTGACGGGGAGTGCGGCCGAAGCTCGGTCTCCGAAGGAATAGATCCGTTGATTGCCAGGACAGGGCGCGCATCCCCGTCGAATTCACTGGCCAGCGTCCGCGGTGACTCGAAAATCGCCACGTTCCCCTTGATTTCAGCTCTGTCAGGCCGAGCGCACCGAACGGCCTCTTCGATGGATTGATCTGGCCGAAGGCCGGCTGAAGCCTCGACCGCCTATGGCGCAACAGCGGCGTCAAAACTTTCTTCCCCTGCCGGCTGCGCCGTCATTCCTCGCGAGACAAGAAAGTCCCTCCTTTGCTGTCGAGCCCCTTCGGGGTGCGCCGTCGATCGCCTCCGGCCCTTCGATCACCATCGAGGCCGCAATGGTGCGGGCTCGGAAACAGAGATCAAGGAGAACTACCGTGGCCACCATCGGCACCTTCAAGAAGTCCGGCTCGAACGAATTCACCGGCGCAATCGTCACCCTCTCGGTCCAGGCCAAGAACGTCCGGATCGTCCCCGAAACCAACCGCTCCGGCGACAACAGCCCCAGCCACCGCGTCTATGTCGGCCGGGTCGAGATCGGCGCCGCCTGGGCCAAGCGCTCCAACGAGGGCCGCGACTATCTGGGCCTCAAGCTCGACGATCCGAGCTTCACCGCCCCGATCTTCGCCAACCTCTTCGACGACGAAGAGGGCGAAGGCTACAGCCTGATCTGGTCCCGCCCCAACGGTCGCCGGAGCGACTAACCCGCCTCCAATGCCCCGTCCGGCCGGTCCGGGCGGGGCATCGCTTGGATGAGCTTTAACGGCGTTCGCGCTTGCGACTAGGGATTGTTTCCGACGGCAGTGGTGGTGTCGCCGCCCTTCGGCTTCGTTTTCCGAATGAGATCCGCCGCTTCTACGCCGAGTGCGTCGGCGATACGGCCCAGAACGGTAACGCTTGCAGAAACATCGGCGCGCTCCATCGCGCCGACGTAGCGGGCGCTTAAGCCCGAACTATCCGCCAGTTCCTCCTGCGTCATTTGCTTTGCATGACGTAACCGACGCAGATTTATCGCCATGACCTCCTTGAGATCCATGGCGACATCGGAGCCGGGTTAGGAACTATCGTTCCAGGAACGATCATTCCGATTCGTCAGGGGCATGGTATTCTATTCCCAGCCGGCCGCTCCAGTTGTCACCCCCGGCGCCATACGTGATGCCTCTCGCGCATCAGCATGGTGAGCCGAATTGGCACATCGCTTGCGTGGCGCGGTGAGGAATTTATGGTAAAATCCTACTGCTGGACCTTGGGGGAGGCCCGACATGGCCACGCCACCCTTCGACGATCGCCCACCCGAAACAGAGCGCGTTAATGCCTACGACGAGCGGCACTTCGTAACCTATCTCCGGCTCCTTGATGCCGACGCCGAAGGCGCCGACTGGCGTGAAGTCGTCCTCATCGTTTTCGGACTGGACCCGTCTCAAGAACCGGATCGCGCCAAAATCATCCACAACAGCCACTTGGCGCGGGCCCGCTGGATGACAGAGCACGGCTACAGACACCTCCTCGATCCGCGGATGCAGTAGCTGCTCCAGGCCCGCCGGCGTGATCGGTTTTGAGCGCATTGCTCCACTGGCAAGCGCACGTGATGCAACTTTAGGGTCTAGTTGAAGATCGCCCTTCTCCAAATCTTGGGCGTTTCCCCTCGTCAAACTGGGGGACCAGCCCAAGGAGGCGACCATGCCTTTTTCATTCTGGCGGTCATCGGAGGCGATGGAACAATTGAACCGCCTCGACCGCGCCGGCTTCGCCGTCGAGTTCCTGCGCCGAAACGCCGGCTACCGCCGCGACTACGCCCGCACGCTTCGTCAGATCGCTAAAGGCGTTGATCAGGACGCAGCGCGGTTCGGCCTCGCCCGCCGTTGGGGGTTGTCCTTTTGTCCACGACCCGGACTTACCAGCCGCGAGAGCGACGGTTCTGTGGCGACCGGAGGTTTCGCCCGGCACAATGATCATCGCGCCTGCGCCACCCGGCTATGACGCCCTCGCGCCGATCGATCCGGCCCAGCTTGGCCCAATCCTGGCCGACCGGGAGGGGATCGATGGCCGAAGCGTCATAATCGGCGACCCGTCCGGCGACATCCATATTTGGCTGCCGCACGGTGCGGGGGCCGGGCGGACGGCCCTGATAGTACCGAACGATGGCGGCTTTGATCTGCGCCTCGATATCGCATTGCGGTTTTTCCGACGCCTTCGTGGCCAGCGCGTCGCGCTCCTCCCGCCCGCTCTACAACTCACATCGCTACAGCGGTCGCGGCTGATCCAGCTCCTGCTGGCCCACGACGTTCAAGAGCTTGGTGGCGGACCCCGCGAGATCGCCACGGAGGCGCTCGGGTCGCTGCAAGCGACACTCCCCTCGGTCGAATGGAAAGATTCGGCCGCTCGTCGGCACGCGAACCGCCTGATCCGCGACGCCCGAGCACTCGTGAATGGCGGCTATCTGCGCCTGCTGCGCGGAAAATAGCGCCATCAACCGAAGGCCTCTGTCCCCTTGCGGCAACGGCCACCAGTTGGCGCGCTCCCCCCGCGGTAGCCCCGCACAATCCACTGGGGGACACGCCTCCGCAAAAATCTTCGTCCACCCCCAACGCCAGAGTTCTCCGCCACCGTGACCTCGACATGCCGCGACTTGGCCGCGGCGCTTCGAGGCAAGACGGAGGCTCCCCATGCTCGACAGGCCCGCGCAACTCGCGACACGCTACGTCCGCACACCCGAGGCCGCGCGCCTCCTCGGCATCTCGCCGCGCACACTCGAGAAATATCGCTGCCACGGTAACGGTCCTACCTTCCGCAAACTTGGCGGCCGTGTGGTCTACGCCGTCGGCGACCTCGAGGCCTGGGCCGATCAGGCCGCCTGCAATTCGACGTCCGATCCTCGATACGTCGAGGCCCGCGCCGCCGGCCACGCGCATCGCTGAAGCGGCGCTCGTCGATGTCATCGCGCCGCCCCATCACCGCCAGCGAACGGAGCAAGCTCGATCCGTTCATCGTCGCCACCGGCGACGCCAGCCCGCGCGACCAGCGCGACCTGATGGAGCGGCCGTTCTTCTCCCTCGCCAAAGCCAGGCGCACGGCGCCCATCCTTTACGAAACCGCCGGAGTCCGCGTCGAAGTCTACGCCGTGCCCGAGCACGGCATGGCCACGATCTGGGATGCCGACGTGCTGATCTGGGCGGCGAGCCAGATCGTCGAAGCCGAGAACCTTGGTTTCAAGACGTCGCGCTTCCTGCGCTTCACGCCCTATCAGCTCCTGACCGCCATCGGCCGGCAGACCGGCGCCCGTGACTACAAGTTGCTCAAAGGCGCGCTCGCTCGCCTGCAATCGACCGTCATCCGCACCAGCATTCGGGGCGGCGAGCACTGGCGGCGCCACCAGTTCTCCTGGATCAACGAATGGGAGGAATGCACGACACGGGACGGCCGCGTAGAGGGCATGGAGTTTGTGCTGCCCGACTGGTTCTACCGCGGCGTCGTCGATCGCTCGCTGGTGCTGGCCATCGACCCGGCCTACTTCCGGCTCAGCGGCGGCATCGAGCGCTGGCTATATCGCGTCGCCCGCAAGCACGCCGGTCGCCAGCCCAAGGGCTGGTTCTTTGAGATCGCGCATCTCCACGAGAAGTCCGGAAGCTTGGTCCGCGTCTCGGATTTCGCGCTCCAGATCCGGCGTATCGCCGCGCGCCAACCGCTACCAGGCTATCGCCTGCGCATCGAGTGGCAGGGTCGCCGCGAGCTGCTCCGCATCCTGCCGGCATACTTATCCACAGCTCCTGTGGATGGCGCTGTGGAAACGATCGGGACTTCGCACGCAAACGGTATCGGGACTCCGCACGCAGCCCTATCGGGACTTCGCACGCACGAACCACAGCTAACACTTTGGCCAGAAACGACGATTCCGGGCCTTAACTTAGAGTCTAAATCAGAATCTAACTCTTGTAGTTGGCGCGCGGGATCTGCGGATAAGCCCGCGACCCCTGCCGCGCAGACCTCCGAACCACCAACACGACAGCCGTCGCTGCCCTTCGGTCGCAAGCCGGGAGGGAAGAGATGATCGTCGCTCTGCTCAACCAGAAGGGCGGCGTCGGCAAGACCACGCTCGCGCTTCATCTCGCCGGCGAGCTGGCGCTCCACGGCAAGCGCGTCACGCTTATCGATGCGGACCCGCAGGGCTCGGCGCTCGATTGGTCGCAGCAGCGGGCGCGGGAGAACGTCTCACGGCTGTTCGGCGTCGTTGGCCTCGCGCGCGACACACTCCACCGTGAAGCGCCCGAGATTGCGCGCACCGCAGATCACGTCGTCATCGACGGACCGCCGCGCGTCGCGGGGTTGATGCGCTCGGCGCT
>DAICZL010000016.1 GCA_027311165.1 bacterium | reverse complement strand
TGGAAACGACCGAGGCCGGGCCGCCCGCCTGGTGGCCGTCCGCCTGGTGGCCGGCCGAGACGAAATGTCCACCGGGGCTCGTCGCGCGCGACTGCCAGGGATTGCTCGATGCGAGCGTCGGCGTGGCCGGAGATCCGGACGGGCCGAGACGCTCTGCCATGCGGCGCCGGGCCGACGGCGCCGTGGAGGATTTCGAGACGCGTTTGACCCTGGCGCGCCCGGATGGCAAAAGGGTTGCTCAGGGTTGCTCATGGATTTCCCTCTGCCGGGTGCCGCCGGGGGTCCTGAGCCAGTTCCGCGACAGCGGTCTGATAACCCCGGCCGAAGACAAGAAGCTTCTGGGTCGCTACCGGTAACATGCAGATCGGCACTATCGACGCAGTCGCGATCGAGCTCTCTCCGGTCGAGCCGGGCTGGCGGCGCGACGCACCGTCGGATCGCGGCCCCTGGGCGAGGTTTGAGCTCTGGGTCGACGGGGTTCCGCTGACCGCCTTCGTGGTCGACGGGACCCGCGAGATCGAGCCGGGTCCGTGCATCCCGCTGGCCCCGCTGGCCGACTGGCTGGTGCGCAACCGCCGCGTCATCAGCCACGAGGATCGCGCGGGACTGTTCCCGACCAGCGAGGACCCGCAGCCGTCGGCCCGGCACTGGGCGCGCCGGCCGCCGCCTTCGGAAGTCGATCAGGATACCTGGGACGATGCCCGATACGCGTGGACTGAACGGCATTTTCTGCGGACCGGCGGCGATGGTTCATGGCTGCCGGAGAGTGCGCTGGTGCGCATCGAGGGGCGGCCGTGTGGCTGAGCGTTGCGGACCGCGGCCTCCCCGGGCCCGTGAGACCCCGCTTTCAGCCGCCGCCCCGGCCGTTGCCTTCGGCCCCGTGGCAGGACGCCGAGGCGGTGCTGTCGGGGTTCGTGGACCGCGTCGGAGCCTGGCTGCGTCAGGCCGGTCTGTCCGGGGACTATCCCTGGTCCGCCACCGACGGCGCGTTCACGGCCGCCGAGACCCTGCTCTGGTCGGAGGTTCTGGCGGATCCGGAGACCTGGGCGGCCGCTCGGGTGTTCCGCTCGATCGGGGTGGCGACCGAGGCGGAGTTGCGCGACTTCCTCGAGCTTCCGGCCGACACTTCGCCGATGGACAGCATCGCCTGGCTCGTCGCCCATCACGTGATCGCATCGCCCAACCTGCGGGAGCCGCTGCGCCGGTGCGAGCGCCAGTCCCGAAGATGACCGCGATGCAGCTGTGGAATGCGGGCCTGTTGTCGACCAGGGAACTGCGCGATGACCCGATCGAGGAGTTCACCGGCCGCGGCTGAGCGTCTGCCCCGCAGGCGCGCGCGCTCGCGGATGCCAGCGGCACCCGGTTGTTGGCGCGCACGCTTCGCTGCACTGTCGGCCCCTCCAATCCCGCTGAGCCGGTTGCCGAGCGAATTTCCGCCATGATGGACCGCCGCCTGATCCGCGAGACCTCGTTTGGTCTCACCAACAAGCTCTGGCAGATCAGCTGGACCTATGTCGTGCTGCTCTGCGCGCTCGCCGGGGTCGGCTATGTCGCGCTGTTCAGCGCCGCCGGCGGCTCGCCCGAACCCTATGCCAGCCGCCACGTGCTGCGCTTCGCCTTCGGCCTCGGGCTGATGCTCTCGATCGCGCTGGTGGACATCCGCTTCATCGCCCGCCTGTCCTGGCTGCTCTATGTCCTGGGGATCGGCTTGCTGGTGCTGGTGCTGCGGATGGGGCATGTCGGCAAGGGCGCGCAGCGCTGGCTCGAGCTCGGCAGCCTGCAATTGCAGCCCTCCGAGCTGATGAAGATCTTCCTGATCCTGGCGCTCGCGGCCTGGTTCCACCGCGCCTCGTGGGAGCGCATCGGCAACCCGCTGTTCCTGATCCCGCCGGCGCTCGCGGTGCTGCTGCCGGTCGGGCTGATCCTGAAGGAGCCCAATCTGGGCACCGCGGTGATCACCGCCTGCATCGGCGCCACGGTGTTCATCGCCGCCGGCGTGCGGTGGTGGAAATTCGCCCTGCTCGCGGGGCTGGTCGGCTTCGCGGCGCCGATCGCCTATACCCATCTGCACGACTACCAGCGGGCGCGGATCGACACGTTCCTCAACCCCGAGACCGATCCCCTGGGCGCCGGCTACAACATCATCCAGTCCAAGATCGCGCTCGGTTCGGGGGGGATGTGGGGCAAAGGCTTCCTGCAGGGCACGCAGGGCCATCTGAACTTCCTGCCCGAGAAGCAGACCGATTTCATCTTCACCATGCTGGCCGAGGAATTCGGCCTGGTCGGCAGCCTGGCCCTGCTCGGGCTTCTGTGCCTGATCGTGCTGGGCGGGATGGCGATCGCGCTGCGCTGCCGCCACCAGTACGGGCGTCTGGTCGCGGTCGGGATCGCCACCAATTTCTTTCTGTATGTGTTCGTCAACATCGCCATGGTGATGGGCGTGATCCCGGTGGGCGGGGTGCCGCTGCCGCTGGTCTCCCATGGCGGATCGGCGATGATCACCACCATGGTGGGCTTCGGCATCCTGATGTCGGTGCATGTTCATCGCGACGTGGAATTCGGCGACGACCAGGACGAGCGGTAGGCCAGCGGCGTTGCCATGGCCCCGCATCGGTTGCGGGCACCCGCCAAGGAACGCGGGTCCAGGGACCGCTGGTCCCTGGCGGGGTCCCAAGGGACCATGGGGCAGAGCCCTCGCCCCGCCTTCTTCCGGCGCGAGCCCCCGCCTTCTTCCGGCGCGCGCCCCCGCCTTGTTCCGGCGCGCGCCCCAGCCTTCTCCCGGCGCGCGCGCCCAGCCTGAAGCCGCCTGTTCCGGCGCCAGGGCGGTCATGGCACAAATAGTCCCATGATCCGGTTCCAGGATGTCGGTCTGCATTACGGCCTCGGCGGGCGCGCCGGGCCCGAGATCCTGCGTGACCTGAGCTTCGTGATCCCCTCGGGCGGGTTCCGCTGGCTGCTCGGCCCCTCCGGTGCCGGCAAGTCGAGCCTGCTGCGGCTGATCTATCTGGCGGTGCGGCCCAGCCGGGGCGCGCTGTCGATCCTGGGCACCGAGATCACGACCGCGCCACGGCGTGCCCTGCCGCGGCTGCGCCGGCGCATCGGTGTGGTGTTCCAGGATTTCCGCCTGCTCCGCCATCTCTCGGCGTTCGACAATGTGGCCCTGCCGCTGCGCCTGGCCGGGCGGCCGGAAGGCCAGCTGCGCGCCGATGTGGGCGAGATGCTGCGCTGGGTCGGGCTCGCCCAGAAATCGGACTCGCTGCCCGAGGCGCTGTCGGGGGGCGAACAGCAGCGTGTGGCGATCGCCCGCGCGGTGATCGGCCGGCCCGATCTGCTGCTGGCCGACGAGCCGACCGGCAATCTGGACGAGGTGCAGGCCGAGCGGCTGATGGCGCTGCTGACCGAGATGAACCGTCTGGGCACCACCGTGGTGATCGCCACCCATAACGACGCCCTGGTGGCGCGCTATCCGGCGCATGCGCTGGAGCTCGACCAGGGCTGGCTGGTGGCGGATGGCTGAGCCCGGCCGGCCGGGCCCGGCGCGGCGGGTCAATCTGCGGCGCGGCCAGACCGACGATCTGGGCCTGCGGCGGGCGATCTCCGACCGGATGCTGCCGCTGCTGGTCGCGGCGATGGCGTTCCTGGCGGCGCTCGCCCTGGCCGGGGCGGTGGGGGCCGCCGCCCTGGCGCGGCACTGGCAGCAGGGGGCGGGCGCCGCCCTCACGGTGCAGGTGCCCCACCCCGCCGCGCCGGCCGAGCCTGGCCATGCCGGCACCCGGGCCGATGCGGTGCTGGCGCTGCTGCGTGCCGCGCCCCGGGTGGCCGGGGCGCGGATGCTGTCGGAGGACGAGCTGGCCGAACTGCTGCGCCCCTGGCTCGGCAGCGGTGTCGAGCGGCTGTCGCTGCCACTGCCCGGGGTGATCGAGGTGCGGCTGGACGGATCGCGCGCGGATCCGGCGGCGCTCGCTTCCCGCCTGCTGGCGGCCGCGCCCGAGACGCTGGTCGAGGAGCACAGCGTCTGGATCGGCCGGCTGGCCCGTCTCGCGCGGAGCCTGCAGGCCTGTGCCGGCCTCGCCCTCGCGGTGGTGGCCGCGGTCGCCACCGCGGTGGTTGCGATCGCGACGCGGGCGGGGCTTCTGGCGCGGCGCGAGGCGATCGAGATCGTGCACGGGCTGGGCGCCACCGATGACTACATCGCCAGCCGCTTCGCCACCCGTGCGACCCTGCTGACCGCGATCGGGGGGGGCGC
>DAICZL010000144.1 GCA_027311165.1 bacterium | reverse complement strand
GATCACCGCCGCCGGCGGCGGGGCCCCGGCCTCCAGCAATTCGAGCAGCCGGAACAGCGCCGTAGGGGCATTGCCGATGGCGACCACGGCGCCGGCCAGGCGCGCGCCCCACAGATCGAGCGCCGCCGCCGAGCGGGTGGTGGCCAGGCGCGCGGCGAGCGCCGGCACCTCCGGCGCGGCGAGGGTGCAGACCACCGCGTTGTCCGCCGGCAGCCGCGCGCGGGTGATGCCGTGGGCGAGCATCTGCGAATCGCACAGCACCGGCGCGCCCGCCAGCAGTGCCGCCCGCGCCGCCTGGGTGAAGCCGGGGGCGAAGCGCAGGGCGGCGGCGATCTCGACCATGCCGCAGGCATGGATCAGCCGCACCGCGACCCGCGCCTCGGCGGGCGAGAGGGCCGAGAGATCGGCCTCGGCCCGGATGATGGCGAAGGACCGGGCATAGATCGCGGCGCCGTCGCGCAGATAGTGGTAGCCGCCCTCGCCGGATGTGGCGGATGTCTCGGATGTGGCGGCGCCGGTGAGCGGTGGGTCTGCGTCCCCCGCGCCGGCGCCGGGATCGCCCGCGCCGGGATCGCCCGCGACGGGATCCCCCGTGACGGGATCCCCCGTGACGGGACCGCCCGCGACGGAACCGCCCGCGCCAGGACCGCCCGTGACGGGACCGCCCGCGACGGGATCGCCCGCGACGGGATCGCCGGGACTGGGTTTGCCCGAGCCGGCACCGCCCGTGCCGGAAACGCTGGCGCAGGGGCCGCCCGCGACGGCGCCACCCGCGCTGGCAGACGTGACCCCGGTCCGGCCGGTGGCGATCCCGGCACCGGGTGGTGGCGCAATCCCGGGTGCCTGCGATCCGGCGCTCTGCGCTCCGGCGCTCCGCAGCCTGCCGCCCTCCTGCCTGGCCCCCTCCTGCTTGGCGCTGTCCTCGCCGGTGGTTCCGGTCGCTCCGTTTCCACTCCCGCCTGCTGCCGGGTCCGCCATTGCCATCATCATCCCCGGACGCGCCGCCGCGCTGCCGCCATCGAGCGTCTCCGGCCCGCCGCGCGCGGCCGGTTCCGCCGCAGGTTCAACCGGTCTCGACCCGGTCATGGAGCGGATGACCGCAAGGCGGGCGAGGTCTGCCACAGCGCGCTGATATCGGCCAGGATGGCTTCCGGCTCATCGCCGGCATTTCCTTCCAAAACAATTCCGTAACCATCTTTGGTGCCGATCAGGGTAAGCGCGGCGGGGCCGGGATGGGCACAGCCTTTGGCGCAACCGGACAGGTGGATCAACCCGGGCGGACCGGCCAGGGTGCCGCCGCTTTCGGTGCGCGTCCTACCCCCGAGGGCGGCGGCGATGGCGGCGCTCGCCAGGTCGCCTCCGCCCCCCGCGAGGGGCGAGGCGGCGAGTCGGGCGGCATCCTCCCGCGTCGCTGCCAGGCCGCTGGCGCAGATGCCCCGGCCGGGGCAGGCGATGATCAGGCGGCGCGGATCGGTGGCCCGCACCACCAGGCCGAGTGCTGCCCCGCCGGCTTCCAGCGCCGCCCGGTCGGCGGCGGCCACCCCAGGCAGCAGCAGGGCGCGCCAGGGCGTGGGCCGCAGCGTGCCGTCGCCGAAGCGGTCCGCCAGATCCGCGAGGGCGGCGAGCACCGCCGCGTCGCAGGTGCCGAAGGGAAGGCCGAAGCCGAACGCCCCCAGGGCGCCAGCCTCCGCTGCCGCCGCCCTGTCCGTTTCGGCCTCGCTTGCCCGTTGGGTCACCGTATTGCCCGTTGCCGCCCTACCCGCCGTCCGGTCCGCTGCCGCTGCCGTCTCCGCCACCGTCGCCCTCTCTGGCGCCGCCGTCCCGTCCGCCGGATCGCCCGCTGCCTCTGGCGCCGCCGTCTCCGCCATCGCCGCCGCCTCCGGCGCCGCCGTCGTGCCCGCCGGATCGCCCGCCGCCTCTGGCGCCGCCGTCTCCGCCATCGCCGCCGCCTCTGGCGCCGCCGTCTCGTCCGTCGGTTCGTCCATCGCCTCTGGCGCTGGGGAGGGGATCCAGCCGATCGGCGTGCCGGGCCGGGCCGGGGGACCGCCGGCCACCGTCGTCAGTCAGGCGGCGGCGAACACCCTGGCGGCGCCGATCGCGGCGACCAGCCCGCGCATCCTTCGCGGCGGCGGGTCCAGCTCCGCCGCCAGCGTGGCGAACGCGGCCGCCAGTCGCGCGATTGCGGCGGGCACGTCCCGTGTCGCGCAGTGCGCGCCCGTCGTCGCGCAGTGCGCGCCCGGGATTGCCC
>DAICZL010000127.1 GCA_027311165.1 bacterium | reverse complement strand
GCGTGCCTGATGTAGTTGGCGCATTCGTCGGGGCCGAACTCCTGCAGCAATGATCCGATGCGGTGCCAGACGGCGGCGACGGATCGCTCGTCGGCTTTTCGCAGCAGCGTCTTGAGCTTGGCGAACACCATCTCGATTGGGTTCAGGTCCGGGCTGTAAGGCGGGAGGAACAGAAGGTGTGCGCCCGCCTCCCGGATCGCCCGGCGCACGGCGGCGCCCTTGTGGCTGCCCAGGTTGTCCAGCACGACGACGTCGCCGGGTCGCAGCGTGGGGACGAGGAACTGGGTCACCCAAGCGAGGAACAGGCGGCCGTTGATGGGGCCGTCGAACACGCATGGCGCAACGATGCCGTCGGAGCGCAAGGCCGCCAGGAACGTCATCGTCGTCCAGCGCGCGTGCGGCACGGCGGCGACCAGGCGCCGGCCGCGCAAGGCCCGGCCGTGCGTGCGGGTCATGTTGGTCTTGGCCCAGGTCTCGTCGACGAAGACCAGGCGGGCCGGGTCAACGCAGCCCTGGTGACGCTTCCAGCGCTCGCGTTTGCGGGCGACATCGGGCCGGTCCTGCTCGGCGGCGCGCAGACTTTTTTTTGAAGGTGAGGCGCTCCTCGCGCAGGAAGCGCCACACCGCATCGTAGCTCACCTTGGTGCCGCGCTCGGCCAGCTCGGCCCGCAACGCCCGCCCGGTGAGGTCCGGGGCAGCGACGATCCGCGCCAGCAGCCAGTCGCGTTCGGCCAGCAAGGCGAAGCGGCGGCGACCGCCCATGGGTGCGGCGGCCTGCTTGCCGGTCGCGCGGAACTCCTTGACCCAAAGGATCACCGTCGACTTGTCCAGAGCGAGCAGCTTGGCGACGGCCCGACGGGATTGGCCGCCCTCCACGAGGGCAATCGCGCGTTGACGCAGGTCCGACGAATAGGGTTTCGGCATGGCTGCTGGCCTCCAACCCAGCCAGCACCTTGAATCAGATGTCAGACCGCGCCGGAATCCCCCGACTCAAACCGATCCGGCCATGCTCTAGTGTTTCGATTCCAAAATTTGCAGCATTGAAATGTGGTCGGAACCGGGACACCAGCTCTTTGTTTTCAGTGGCCTGCTTATCCCCGAACTTCGCGGTGAGGAACCGGGAACTTCGAGGGCAGGACACTAGGCACCGCCATAGCGGCCGATGGCGAGGTCTTCCCAGGCGATGTCGGGCGGGCGGCGGGAGACGAGATCCGCCAGCACCCGCGCCGACCCGCAGGCCATGGTCCAGCCCAGCGTGCCGTGGCCGGTATTGAGGAACAGGTTGGGGTAGCGCGTCGGTCCCAGGATCGGGGTACCGTCGGGGGTCATCGGCCGCAGCCCGGTCCAGAAACTCGCCTGGCGGATATCGCCGCCATTGGGGAACAGGTCGTGCACCGAATGTTCGAGCGTGGCCCGCCGCGGCTCGGACAGCACGGCGCTGAACCCGGCCAATTCGGCGGTGCCTCCGACGCGGATGCGATCGCCCAGCCGGGTGATGGCAACCTTGTACGTCTCGTCCATCACGGTGGAGACCGGGGCGCCGGCCGGATCGGTGATCGGCACGGTGATCGAATAGCCCTTCACCGGATAGACCGGCAGATCGATCCCGAGGGGGGTGAGCATGCCTCGTGAGAAGCTGCCCAGCGCCAGCACGTAGCAATCGGCGACATGCACCACCCCGCCGGCCAGCACGCCGCTGATCCGCCCGGCCTCGGCTTCGAGACGCGTGATCGGCGTCGCGTAGCGATAGACCACGCCCAGACGCTCGGCCAGCGCGGCGAGGCGCTGGGTGAACAGATGCGCGTCCCCGGTCTCATCGCCCGGCAGGCGCAGCCCGCCCAGGAACTTGCCGGCGGCCGCGGCGAGCGCCGGTTCGGCGGCGATGCAGCCCGCCGGGTCCAGCACCTGGTAGGCGACGCCGCCTTCGTCCAGCACCTTCGTATCCTCGGGGATGTGGTCGATCTGCTTCTGGCTGCGGAACAGCTGCAGCGTGCCGGCCTGGCGGTCGTCATAGCGCAACCCGGTCTCGGCGCGCAGCGCGCGCAGGCTGTCGCGGGAGTATTCCGCGAGCCGCACCATGCGGGCCTTGTTGGTGTGATAGGCGGCCTCGGTGCAGTTGCGCAGCATCATCGCCATCCAGCGCCACATGAACGGATCGAGCAGCGGGCGGATCACCAGCGGGCGATGGGTCATCATCAGCCATTTCACCGCCTTCAGCGGCACGCCGGGCCCGGCCCAGGGTGCCGAATAGCCGGGCGAGACCTGGCCGGCATTGGCGAAGCTGGTCTCCATCCCCGCTGCCGCCTGCCGGTCGAGCACCGTGACTTCGTGCCCGGCGCGGGCCAGGTAGTAGGCGGTGGTGGTGCCGACCACGCCGGCTCCAAGGACGATGACCTTCAACTGCAGCCCTCCTCAGCGTGGTGCCGGCCGCCGCGCCGTGCCGGTTTAGAGCAACATCCGATCAGATGGACTGATCTGATCGGATAAAGTTGCCCGGTTAGACACGGAGCAGGAGCGTTGACCGATCGTCGGTCAGATCGGCTGACGCCCGAGGCCGGCAGTTGCCGCCGCGGGCGCCCGGTCCGATCCAGATGCTCAACGATCGGGCAGATCGCCCTACCAGATCAAGGCCGGCACCCTCTGCGGCGCAGAAAGTCATCGTCGCATCGCGTCGGGTGCGAAGCCATCGCCGAATTCCCTCCCCCGGGGCGCGGGGATCCCCCTGGCCTCGGCCGGTCCGGCGCAGGGCATCGTATTCGCGCCGATCCCCCAGCGAAGCGTCTACCCCCCGGGAATGCCTGCCCCGAGGGGCAAGCAGCCGAGCCCTGCGGCCCTGCTTCAGGCTGATCGCGCCGATCGGACGGAAGGCTCCGTCCGATCCTTTCCCCTGTGGCCTATGACCCCCCGCCCCGATCCCGCGGGGTGGCGGCGGTCGGGCTTACGCACGCGCCAGGGTTTCCGGCCTGGTACGGGCGAGGCTCGTCAGATTTTCGTCGATCGCGCGGAACAATCCCCAGGTCTCGCCGTAATTGGCGGGAAAGCCCGGGCAGCCGGCATCGACATCCTTCTGGCGGGCATGGATGTAGTCGGTCCAGCGCTTGGTCGCCGGGCGGCGGTGATGGAAGTCATGCGCCGGGGCATCGCCCACCAGCACGAAGACCCGCACGAACATTTGCACGAGCAGCATGTCGGCCCACCACAGCGTCCAGAGCAGCAACCCGCGCGCGCTGCCGGCGGTGACGGCGGGCGGGGGGCTGCCGGGAAACACGCCGGCGGTGGCGTGGCAGACGAATTCCTTGCCACGATTGGCGATCACGACCGGGTCGGGAAAGCGGTGTTCGCACAGGATGCGGAACACGGTGGCGATCTGCAGCAGCACGCTGAGCGGCAGCAGCCACACCAGTACGAACGGCCCGAGCCGGCCGCAGGCGGCGGCGATCAGCACCGGGACCAGCAGGGCGGCGATGCCGATGGCCTGATGGTAGCGATCGGCGGCGCCAATACTGGCCTGCAGCCGGCGCAGCAGAAAGCGGGCGTGGAATGCCGGAGAGACCAGGGTCCAAATCACACGCCGCCACAGCAATTTGCGGTCGATGCCGGGTTCCAGCCCGCACATGCCGAAAATAAAATTGGTGAATTCGTCCTCGTCGGTTAACAACTTGTTAGCACTGTGATGCAGCATGTGCTCTTTCTTGTAATCGTCGAAGAATTTGAACAGAAGCAGGACCGAGATCAATCGACCAAGCGTGATGTTGTGATCACGCGACCTGAATACAGTTCCGTGAGAGCAATGATGGAACACGACCACCTGAAACAGACCGAGGCCGGAGCAAGTGAGCAGGCTGCCGAGAATAAAACCCGGCCTCCCGGCCAGTGCGGGCATATCCAGGCTGGCCCACGCCAGAATCATGCCGGCTGCCACCGTGGCCGTTGCCGTCCAGACATAGAAATGAGGGTTTCTTTCCACATAACGTTCGCCCGGAGCGGGTCTCGCGGTCAGCCAGGTGAGCAGCGGTTGCAAAAACCCCGGCAGTCGATCGGCCATCGCGGCCCGTGGGTCGATCCTGGCAGGAGCCTCCGAGCGCATGCTGCTCTGGACGATATTCAGATCGTAACCAGCATATGTCATCGTACTGTCCTTCGAGGGGATATTTTACGGCGGAACGCGCACGCACTGTTGCAGCTACAGACGGAATTGCTGTAGCTGTGTAGTATATCTTCACCTTCGGTGATAAATCTGCGTTAGTATTTCGTGATAATGTGGTTCCATGTTCGCAAACCAGCCGGCCCGCCGGAGCACCCGGGTGGTTGGGGTTTGGCGCTGCAGAGCAATATCGGGTAGTGGTTCCGGCCATGCGCACCACCTCCCTGACCCGCACCACCGCCGAGACCGACATCACCCTGACGCTCGCGCTGGATGGCAGCGGCGAGGCCGAGATCGCGACCGGCATCGGCTTTCTGGATCACATGCTGACGGCCTTCGCCCGGCATGGCCTGTTCGACCTCGCGGTCCGCGCGACCGGCGATCTGCACATCGATTTCCACCACACCACCGAGGATGTCGGGATCGTGCTCGGCCAGGCTTTCGCCGCTTCACTCGGCGCCAAGCGCGGCATCAACCGCTACGGCCAGGCGCTGGTGCCGATGGACGAGGCGCTGGTGGAGGCGGCGGTGGACCTGTCGGGCCGGCCGCTGCTGGCCTGGCAGGTGAGCTTCGAGCGCGACAAGATTGGCGAGATGGACACCGAGTTGTTCGAGGAATTCTTCCGCGCCCTGGCCATGAACGGATTGCTGACCCTGCATATGAACCAGCGCGCCGGCCGCAACGCCCATCACGTGGCGGAAGCCTGCTTCAAGGCCGCGGCACGGGCGCTGCGCCGTGCGGTCGAGCCCGATCCGCGCGCCGGCGATGCCATCCCCTCGACCAAGGGCGCTTTGTGATGAGGGTGTTCACCGTGCACACGCGCCCGGGCGCGCCGCCGGTGCTGCTCGCCGAACGGTTCAGCTTCGGTGCGCTGATCCTGGGCCCGCTCTGGCTGCTCCGCCGCGCCTTCGTCCCGGCCCTGTTCGCCGCTGCGGTGCTGGTGCTGATTGCCGCCCGCATCCCCGCCCCGGCCGGCGCGGTGCTCTGCCTCGCCGTGCTGGTGCTGCTGGGGCTGCTGGGCCAGGATCTCCGCCGCTGGACGCTCGCCCGGCGCGGCTATGCCGAGATCGCGGTGGTGGTCGCCCGCGACGCCGAGGCGGCGTTGCTGCGGCTGCTCGACCACCGGCCGGAGCTGGGCCGGGATTTGGCGCCGAAGGCAACCGAAGGCGCGACGCGCCGGCGCGGCCGGGCGACATGAAGGTCGCGGTGGTGGATTATGGCAGCGGCAATCTCGCCTCCGCCGCCCGTGCCCTGGCGCTGGCGGCGAGCCGCGCCGGGATCGCCGCCGAGATCGTGGTGACCGCCGATCCCGACCAGGTGGCGCGGGCCGGGCGCATCGTGCTGCCTGGCCAGGGCGCCTTCGCCGATTGCGCGCGCGGTCTGGACGCGGTGCCCGGCATGACCGAGGCGATCGAGACCGCGACCGCCGCGGGCACCCCGTTCCTCGGGATTTGCGTCGGCATGCAACTGATGGCTGAGCGCGGGCGCGAACATGCCATCACCGAGGGGTTCGGCTGGATCGGCGGCGAGATCACCGCGATGGACCCGCCCGGATTGCGGCTGCCGCAGATGGGCTGGAACGCGCTCGATTTCCGCCCCGGCGCGCATCCGCTGCTGGACGGGCTGGAACCGGGCGATCACGCCTATTTCGTCCACTCCTACGCCCTGACCGGCGGCCATCCGGACGAGGTGCTGGCCACCACCGATTATGGCGGCCCCGTGGTGGCGGTGGTCGGCAGCGGCAACCGGGTCGGCACCCAGTTCCATGTCGAGAAGAGCCAGGATGTGGGGTTGCGCATCCTGGCCAATTTCCTGGCCTGGTCGCCGTGAAGCTCGTCGCCTCGGGCCCGGGAACCGCAAGGCCGGCGGCCTTGCCCCGGGCCCCGGCGGTGGGCAGCGCCCCCGGACCCGCCGTCGTTCGGGGGGGAGCAGCCAGGGCATGGCTGGCAAAGGCGGAGCCTTTGGCGGGTCCAGGGCGGAGCCCTGGCGTCGCGCCCTCCCTCGCCGCCGAGCCGGCGCGGCCATGACCGGCGCCGATGATGCCGATCCCGGCGCGTTCCCGCCGGCGCCGGCAGGGGAAGCCTCGGTCGAACGGCTGAGCAGCTTCGTCGATGATGATCTGCACACGCTGTGCGAGGCCGCGCACGCCGCCATCCTGGAAGGCGGCGGCTTTGGCTGGGTGCATCCGCCCGAGCGGCTGGCGCTGGAGCGCTATTTCCGCGGCGTGCTGCTGGTGCCGGAGCGCGAGCTGTTCGTCTGCCGGCTCAACGGGGCGATCGTGGGATCCGCCCAGCTGGTGCGGCCGGCACGCAACAACGAGGCGCAGGCGTTCTCGGCCACGCTGATGCATGCTTTCGTCGCTCCCTATGCCCGCGGCCACGGGCTGGCGCGGATGCTGACCACGCGGGCCGAGGAAGGCGCCCGCGCGCTCGGCTATCAGGTGCTGAACCTCGATGTGCGGGAAACCCAGCAGGCCGCGATCCGGCTGTATGAGTCGCTCGGCTATACGCGCTGGGGCGTGCATCCGGCCTATGCGCGGGTCGGCGGACAGACGGTGCAGGGATATTTCTTCTACAAGATACTGCAGAAGCGGGACCGCAAGGCGTGAGCACGGTGCTGACCCTCTATCCGGCGATCGACCTGAAGGACGGCGCCTGCGTGCGGCTGCGGCGCGGGGCGATGGACGAAGCCACCGTGTATTCGTCCGATCCGGCCGGCCAGGCGCGCGCCTTCGCCGCCGCCGGCTGCCGCTTCATCCATGTCGTCGATCTGAACGGTGCCTTCGCCGGCCGCCCGGTCAACCGCGACGCGGTCGCGGCGATCCTGGCGGCGGTCGCGATCCCGGTGCAGCTGGGCGGCGGGATCCGCGACCTGCCCGGCATCGCCGCCTGGCTGGAGGCCGGGGTGCGGCGGGTCATCCTGGGCAGTGCCGCGCTGAAGCAGCCAGAGCTGGTGCGCCAGGCCTGCCGGTCGTTTCCTGGCCGCATCGTGGTCGGCATCGATGCGCGCGAGGGGATGGTGGCGGCCGAGGGCTGGGCCGAGACCTCGGACGTGGCGGTCGAGGAGCTGGCGCTGCGCTTCGAGGATGCCGGCGTGGCGGCGATCGTGTTCACCGATATCGGCCGCGACGGCATGCTGGCCGGGCTCGCGCTCGAGCGCACCGCCTCGCTCGCCGCGCGCGTGTCCACTCCGGTGATCGCGAGCGGCGGGGTGGCCGGCATCGCCGATCTTTTGGCGCTGCGGGAGGTGGCGACGACGCTGCGGCCGGGGGCGATCGAGGGTGTGATCGTCGGGCGCGCGCTGTATGATGGCCGGATCGATCCCGCCGCGGCGCTGGCTGCGCTGTCGGGGGTTGCGCCGGCGCCGTCGAGGCACTAGTGGTTCGCCGCTGACGTCAGAAATCGTCGGTTCCCGACCGCCGGAGTGGTCTTCGACGGGCCGGACGCCTGAACCCCGGGCGTCTGCGCAGAAGGGTCGGGATCGGCGCCATAAGGCGCGGGCGCGTAGCTCAGCGGAAGAGCACCACCTTGACACGGTGGGGGTCACAGGTTCGATCCCTGTCGCGCCCACCATGCCCCCCCGTAGGGATCATCCAGGCAGTGGGATGGCCGATCGGGCGGATCCCCAGGGCGCATCCCAAGCAAGGGGCGGCCCGACCAGAGGTCCGGCCGCCTGCGGCACAGGGGATCAGTGCTCCGGCATCAATACCCCGGTATCGCGAAGGCATAGATGTGATGTTCGTAGAAGGTCGCGAACATGCGGCCGTTGACGATCGTCGGCGCCGTCAGGGCCTGCGGCCCCAGGTTGGGGCTCTGCCACAGGATCTGCCCCGGGCTGCGCTGTTTCGTGCCGTTGGCGGCGGCGGCGAAATAGGCCGGATTGGTGCCCTGCACGCCGAAGAATACCAGGCCGTTGGCGATGGTGGGTGAGGATATGTACAGCCCGTTGGCCATCAGCTGCGTGACGTTGTCGGCGCGCAAGTTCTGCTGCCAGGCGAGTGTCAGCCCGGTACAGCCGGGGCTCACCTGAAAGGCCAGCAGCCCGTGCAGATAGGGGGCAGGGCCGTCGGCCGGGCTGGTCAGGAACAGCAATTGCTGGGACCGGTCCCAGGCCGGTGCGCCGATGAACGCCTCGGTATTGGAGGCGACCTGGATCGATTGCAGCACGTTCAGCGTGCCGTCCGCGGCGATGGTCTCGACCGCGAGCAGCCCGGTCTTGTTCGGTGCGACCAGCAGCTTCGTCGGGCATCCGGTCGGATTGATCACCGCCGGCGTCGCGCCGTAGTCGTTGTCGCCCGCCGGCAGCACCGGCGTCGCGGCGCTGATCGTCTGCGCCAGGTTACGGCTGAGATTGACGATAGTCTGCGCATAGGCCGGCTGGATCAGTGCCGTGCCGGAA
>DAICZL010000119.1 GCA_027311165.1 bacterium | reverse complement strand
AGCGCCGGCAGCGCGCCCAGCCAGGCCCCGGCGGCCAGCAGGTGCAGCACCGATGCGCCCTCCAGCCAGGGATCCCCCGATGCCCCCGGATGACCGTGCCAGGCCTGCAGCCCGACCGCTACGCCGGCGGCCAGCAGCCCGGCCAGGTCCAGCCCAGCCCCGGCCAGCCCCGGTTCCCGCCGCGTCTTCCCGACCAGCAGCGGCACGGCCAGCAGCAGGCCCAGCCGGTCCAGCAGCACCATGCCGAAGCGGGTGGATCCCAGCACGTCCGGCAGAGCGATGAGCGCCGCCGGCAGGTCGGTGGCATCCGCCATCGCGGCCGCTTCCAGCCCGGCCCAGCAGAGGCCGCCCAGCACCGCGGCGGCGGCACTGCTCATCAGCAGCCACCACAGCCGCCGCCGCAGCGCCGGCCCGGCCGCCGGTGCCAGGAACCGCACGGCCAGCGCGGTGCCGAATACCGACATCGCGGCGGCCAGCCCGAAGCTTCGCGCGGCGGCGAGGGCGAGCGCGTTCACGGCGGCGGCTCCCGGGCGACCAACGGGGGTGCGAACAGCGCCTGCTGGCGGGTGCCGGCGATCTCCACCACCACCAGCACCCGTAGATCGGGCGCCACGGTGAAGCTGCCGGTTCCGGCCAGCGCCCCGACATCCGCCCCCGGCCCGGCCGGGATCAGGTCCACGCGCTGCTTGCGGCGGCTGACCAGCACCGTCGCGACGCCGCTCAGCCCGGCTGCCGGCAGCGGCCTGTCCTCGGCGTCGGTCAGATAGACCTCCAG
Organism: bacterium; assembly: GCA_027311165.1. Classification (GTDB taxonomy): domain Bacteria; phylum Pseudomonadota; class Alphaproteobacteria; order Acetobacterales; family Acetobacteraceae; genus DAICZL01. The sequence continues at coordinate 4,943 of DAICZL010000119.1, read as the reverse complement.
CCGGTCCTGGCGCACGAGAAGCTCGATATGGCCGGGCCCCGGGCTCGCATCCTCGACTTCTCCGCCATGTGGACCGCCAGCCTGGCCATGCGCCAGGGCCGTTGCGGGCAGCATGGCGAGCAGGGCGGCGCTGGCGGCAAAACGGCTCATCCTCGCGGCTCCGCGCTGCGCTGCTCTTGCATTGGAGGCGGCGGGTCGATCAGGTTAACAAAGTCTTTCTTGGTGCGAAGGCAAGCCCCGGGGGTGAAGGCAAGAGCCGGGGGTGAAGGCAAAAGCTGGGGGGAGCGGGTCGGCCGCGCCAGGCTGGCCCGGGCTGTCGCCCGTGGCATCGTGAACTCAGCCTCAACAGCCCCTGTCCGGGCAAAACAGGAGCCGGCCATGTCGCTCGCGATGGATCAGAACCGCCTGGTGGACGGGCTGCGCGCCCGCGACATTCCGTTTTCGGCGATCCCGCTGATCGACCTCGCCGGGCTCGCGGCACCGGGCGGCCGCGCCCGAATCGCTGCGGAAATCGGCCGGGCCTGCCGCGACGTGGGGTTCCTCTACATCGTCAACCATGGCGTGCCCCAGGCGCTGCGCGACGCCGCCTTCGCCGAGGCGGCGCGGTTCTTCGCTTTGCCGCTCGAGCGCAAGATGGCGCTGCACATCAGGCGCTCGCCCGCCCATCGCGGCTATTTCCCGCTGTTCGAGGAGAACACGGACCCGGCGCTGACCGCAGATCTGAAGGAGGGCTTCGACCTCGCCCGCGATCTGCCGGCAGACCACCCGGACGTGCTCGCCGGCCTGCCCCTGCACGGCCCCAATGTCTGGCCGGCCGATCTGCCGGGGTTCCGCGAGACGATCGAGGCCTATTACGCCGCCATGATGCGGCTCGCCGATACGCTGATGGCGACCTTCGCCGTCAGTCTGGACCTGCCGGAGGGGTATTTCCGGCCGATGCTGGACCAGGCCATGGGCGCGCTGCGCCTGCTGCGCTATCCGCCGCAGGATGGCAGCGTCACCGCGCGAACGCTGGGGTGCGGCGCCCATACCGATTATGGCTGCCTGACGATCCTGGCGCAGGACGCCAATGGCGGGCTGCAGGTGCAGAATGCCGCCGGCGACTGGGTCGCCGCCCCGCCGGTGCCGGGCGCGTTCGTGATCAATCTCGGTGATCAGATGGCGCGCTGGACCAATGGCGTGTTCGCCGCGACCCCGCATCGGGTGATCAACCTGTCGGGACGGGAGCGCTATTCCATCCCGTTCTTCTTCGAGCCGAATTTCCACGCCGTGATCAGCTGCCTGGAGACCTGCCGCACGCCCGACCATCCGCCCCGCTTCGCCGACGTGGTGGCCGGCGACTATCTGGTGTCCCGGTTCAACGACACTTTTGCGTATCGTGCGGCCGAGCCCCCGGTCGTCTATCGTGCGGCGGAGCCCCCGGGCGTCTACGGCGAGGCGGACCCCTCGGGCGCCGCGCCTGCGTTCGCCCCGACCCGCGCGGGGGCCTGAGGCTTCCGGACCTCCCTCGGAAATTCCGGGGCCATGCCCGGATCTGCGGGGCGGCTCGTGCCGCTGTCTTTCCTTGACGAGAAGGTGCTGGCCGCCTCCGGCGAACCCGGCCTGCCGCGGCTGATCCTGCTCGGCCTGGCCGCCGCCGCCCTGTTCAGCGCCACGTTCGTGCTCAACCGGGCGATCAGCCTGGCCGGCGGACCCTGGGCGTGGAACGCGGCGCTGCGCTACCTGGACATGGCGGTGCTGATGGCCGGCTGGATCGCCTGGCGCGGCGGCCCGGCCCGGCTGCGCGCCGTGCTGTCGCTGTTCCGCCGCCGCTGGCGCTACTGGCTGCTGGCCGGCGGCATCGGCTTTGGCGTGTTCTATGCCGGCATCTGCTTCGCCGCCGACCGGGCGCCGGGCTGGATCGTCGCGGCGAGCTGGCAGCTCACCATCCTGGCGAGCCCGATCGTGCTGCGCGGCTTCGGCCGGGTGGTGCCGCTGCGCGGGGTGATGTTCGCGCTGCTGATCGCCGCCGGCGTCGGCATCCTGAACGCGCATCTGCTGGCCGCGCAGACCGGCTGGGCGGGGCTCGCCGCGGGGCTGCTGCCGGTGCTGGCCGCCGCCTTCGCCTATCCGTTCGGCGCCCAGATGCTCAACCGCGCCCGCCATGCCGGCGGGGCGGACGGCGCCCTGCTCGCCGACCCGGCCTGCGGGGTGCTGCTGCTCACCCTGGGGTCGCTGCCGGTGTTCGCCCTGCTGCTCGCGATCACCACCCCGAGACTGCCGGGGCCGGGCCAGATCCTCGCCACCCTGGCGGTCGCGGTGATCTCGGGCTGCTGCGCCACCACGCTGTTCCTCTATACCCGCAACCTCTCGGCCGATCCCTACCGGATCGCCGCGGTGGATGCGACCCAGGCCGGCGAGGTGGTCTTCGCGCTCGCCGGGGAGATGTCGGTGCTCGGCGCGCCGCCGCCCGATGCGCTGGGCTGGCTCGGCCTCGGCGCGGTGGTGCTCGGCCTGGTCGGCCTGACCGCCCGTCCGGCCGCGCGGCGCGATTGACGCCGGCGGGGAAGGCCAGGGGGCTCGCCCCCGGACCCCGTTCGCCGCGGGGTACCCGCTGCGGGAATGCCTCGCCGCGGCGGGCCGAGGGAAAGCATTGCTCCCTGGCGTGTCCCGACGGACCGCGGCGGCGGAGCCTTCGCCCGGCTTGCGCACGGCCGGGACGAAGGATCGGGGGAACCCCGGTCGCGATCAGGCTTGACCGCCGCGCGCCGGCATGGCGGAAATACCGTTCGGGTGGATCGTCACGCCAGTTCAATAGTTCCGTTTCCGGAGAAGCCTCCCGCGCTCGTCCGGAACCCGTACTCTGCAGGAGATCTTCATGGCATCCAGGACCCGACGCGCCTTCCACGCAGGCCTTGCCGCCGCCGCGGTGCTGGCGCTCGCCGCGCCGGCGGCCCTGGCCGCGCCGCCCACCTACGCGCTGGTGCAGTACAACCAGCAGGCGCTGTTCTTCGTGCAGATGAACGAGGGCGCCAGGGCGGCGGCGAAGAAGCTCGGCGCCGAGCTGGTGATCTTCGACGCCAACAGCGACGCCGCCGCCCAGACCAACGCCTTCGACGCCTATATCCAGCAGAAGGTGCAGGGCATCATCGTCGAGGCGGTGGATGTCAACGGCATCATGCCTTCGGTCAAGGCGGCGGATGCCGCCGGCATTCCGGTCGTCGCGGTGGATTCGATCCTGCCGCCGGGGCCGCAGAAGGCGCAGGTGGGCGTGGACAACCTGCTCGCCGGGAAGATGATCGGCCAGTTCTTCATGGACCAGGTCAAGACCACCATGGGCGGCAAGGCGCGGCTCGGCATCGTCGGCGCGCTCAATTCCTTCATCCAGAACCAGCGCCAGAAGGGCTTCCAGGACATTGTCGCGACCGATCCCGCCATCACCCTGGTGCAGGTGGTGGACGGGCACAACACCCAGGACGGCGCGATGGGCGTGTACGAGACGCTGATGACCGCCAACCCGGACATGACCGCGATCTACGCCACCGGCGAGCCCGCCCTGCTCGGCGCCGTCGCCGCGGTGGACAGCGGCGGGCACAAGAACAGCGTCAAGATCGTCGGCTGGGATCTGACCGCCCAGGCGATCAAGGGCATCGACGAGGGCTTCGTGCTCGGCGTGGTGCAGCAGGACCCCGCCGCCATGGGGGCCGCCGCAGTGATGGCGCTGGATGCCGTGCGCCGGGGCCAGGCCATCCCGACCAACATCGCCGTGCCGGTGACCATCGTGACCAAGGCGAACGTCGATCCGTACCGCGCCATCTTCAAGTGACCCCGGAACCGGGCGCGGGAGAGACGTCTCCCGCGCCGCTGATGTCGCTGCGCGGCATCCGCAAATCCTTCGGCTCGATCGCGGCGCTGCGCGGCGTCGACCTCGATCTCTACGCCGGCGAATGCCTCGGCCTGGTCGGTGACAACGCCGCGGGCAAGTCGACGCTGACCAAGATCCTCGCCGGCACCTATCTTCCCGACGCGGGCAGCATCACCCTCGATGGCCGTCCCGCCCGCTTCGGCGGCCCGGCCGAGGCGCGCGCGCTCGGCATCGAGATGGTCTATCAGGACCTCTCGCTGTGCGACACGATCGACGTGGCGGGCAATCTGTTCCTCGGCCGCGAACTCTGCCGCCGCGGTTTCCTGCGCAAACGCGCCATGTGCGACGAGGCGCGGCAGGTTCTCGCCGCCCTGGACATTCATATCCCGAACCTGCGCGCCCGGGTGGCGGGATTGTCGGGCGGACAGCGCCAGTCGATCGCCATCGCCCGCGCCGCCGCCTTCGACCCGCGCGTGCTGATCATGGACGAGCCCACCTCCGCCCTCGCGGTCGCCGAGGTGCAGGCGGTGCTGGCGCTGATCCGCCGCGTCAAGGCCAAGGGCGTGGCCGTGGTGCTGATCACCCACCGGCTCCAGGACCTGTTCCTGGTGTGCGACCGGATCGCGGTCATGTACGAAGGCACGAAAGTGGCCGAACGGTTCATCGGCCAGACCGATATCGAGGATCTGATCCGGCTGATCGTGGGCGGCAATCCTGCAGGCGACGGCCAGGGCTTTGCCCCCGTGGCGGATCGGGATCCGCCACAACGCCGGCACGCGCCCTGCTGAGGCGATCGGGACGAGCTGTCATGAACCGCACCGATCTTTTCATCGAACATGCGCAGACCCTGTCGATCGCCACCTTTCTGGCGACCTGCGTCTTCGTATTCGCCTTCGCCAACGACTATTTCCTGACCGCCGGCAACATCCTGAACCTGCTGCGCCAGTCCGCGCCGATGCTCATCGTCGCGGTGGCCATGACCTTCGTCATCACCACGGGCGGGATCGATCTTTCCATCGGGTCCACCGTGGCACTCACCAACGCGCTCGCCGCGATCCTGCTGAGCGCGGGTCTCGCCTGGCCATTTGCCATCCTCGCC
>DAICZL010000117.1 GCA_027311165.1 bacterium | reverse complement strand
GGCGCCGGCCGCCGGCGGCGGAGGAGACCGATCTGATCCGGGACTATTACCGGGTGGAGGATACCGAGGGCGGGCGGTTCTGGATCTTCCGCGCCGGCATGCCGGGCGGCGGGCGGGTGCCGCGCTGGTTCCTGCACGGGGTCTTCGCATGACGCCGGACCAGGGCTCCCCCGCCATGAAAGGGATCCGCGGCCAGGGCCACGGCGGGATCGCAAAAGGCGGAGCCCTTCAGCCTTCCGTCTACGCCGAACTCCAGACCGCCAGCGCCTTCTCCTTCCTGCGCGGCGCCTCGCTGCCCGACGAACTCGCCGCCACCGCCGCGGCTCTGGGCCTGTCGGCGCTGGGCCTCGCCGACCGCAACACGGTGGCAGGCGTGGTGCGCATGCACGTCGCGGCGAAGCAGCACGGGCTGCGCCTGCTGGCGGGCAGCCGGCTGTGCTTTCGCGACGGCACCCCCGACCTGCTGTGCTACCCGACCGACCGCCCCGCCTGGGGCCGGCTGACCAGGCTGCTGAGCCTCGGCCAGCGCCGCGCGGCCAAGGGCGGATGCGCGCTCGACTATGCCGACCTGCTCGCCCATGCCGAGGGCCAGGTGCTGCTGGCGGTGCCCCCGGAACGCGACGGCCACGCCGCCCTCCGGCGGCTGGCCGAGGATCTTCCCGGCCAGACCTATCTGGCCGCCAGCCGCCGCCACCGCGCCGATGACGCCCGCCGGCTGCGCGCGCTGGCCGCGCTGCCCCTGAAGATGGTCGCGGTGAACGACGTGCTGTACCACGCGCCGCAGCGGCGGAAACTGGCCGATGTGCTGACCGCGATCCGGCTGGGCTGCCGGGTGGAGGAAGCGGGGCTGGCGCTGGCACCGAACGCGGAACGCCATCTGAAGCCGCCGGCCGAGATGGCAAGGCTGTTCCGCGCGCATCCCGACGCGATCGCCCGCACCGGCGAAATCGTCGCGCGCTGCCGCTTCTCGCTCGACGAACTCACCTATGAATATCCCGACGAGCCGGTGCCGCCGGGAATGAGCCCGGATGCGCATCTGGCGGCGCTGACCTGGCAGGGCGCGGCCGCGCGCTACCCCGCCGGCATCGCCCCCGCCCTGCGCGCGACGCTGGAGAAGGAGCTGGCGGTGATCGCGGCGCTCGGCTACGCGCGGTATTTCCTGACCGTGCACGACATCGTCCGCTTCGCGCGCGAACGGGGGATCCTGTGCCAGGGCCGCGGCTCGGCGGCCAATTCGGCGGTGTGCTTCTGCCTGGGCATCACCGCCGTCGATCCCCTGCAGATCGATCTGCTGTTCGAACGCTTCGTCTCCGCCGAGCGGCGCGAGCCGCCCGACATCGATGTCGATTTCGAGCACGAGCGGCGCGAGGAGGTGATCCAGTACCTCTACGAACGCTACGGCCGCGAACGTGCCGGCATCGCCGCGACGGTGATCCATTACCGCCCCAGGCGGGCGATCCGCGAGGTGGGCAAGGCGATGGGCCTGGCCGAGGACGCGACCGCGGCGCTGGCGGCGCAATCCTGGAACGCCGGGTACACGCTCTGGCCGGACGAGCGGCTGGCCGAGATCGGGCTCGATCCGGCCAGCCCGGTGGTGCGCCGCACGGTCGATCTCGCGCGCGAACTGGTGGGGTTTCCCCGCCATCTGTCCCAGCACGTGGGCGGCTTCGTGCTGACGCGCGGGCGGCTCGACGAAACCGTGCCGATCGGCAACGCCGCCATGGCGGGACGCAGCTTCATCGAATGGGACAAGGACGACATCGCCGCGCTCGGCATCATGAAGGTGGATGTGCTGGCGCTGGGCATGCTGACCTGCATCCGCAAGGCCTTCGCGCTGGTCGGGCTCGCCGACCTGGCCGAGGTGCCGCGCGAGGATCCGCTGGTCTATGCGATGCTGACGCGGGCCGATTCGCTCGGCGTGTTCCAGGTGGAGAGCCGGGCGCAGATGAACATGCTGCCGCGGCTGCGCCCGCGGGAATTCTACGACCTGGTGATCGAGGTGGCGATCGTCCGCCCGGGGCCGATCCAGGGCGACATGGTGCATCCCTATCTGCGCCGCCGGCAAGGCAGGGAGGAGGTGCTTTTCCCCGCGCCCTCGCCCGAGCATGGCCCGCCCGACGAACTGCGCCGCGTGCTGGGCAAGACGCTCGGCGTGCCGCTGTTTCAGGAACAGGCGATGCGCATCGCGATCGAGGCGGCGCGCTTCACCCCCGGCGAGGCCAACCAGCTGCGCCGCGCCATGGCCACCTTCCGCAATGTCTGCACCATCCACGGCTTCTTCGCCAAGATGGTCGAGGGCATGGTGGCGCGCGGCTATGCGCGGGACTTCGCCGAGCGCTGCTTCCGCCAGATCGAGGGCTTCGGCACCTATGGCTTCCCCGAAAGCCACGCGGCGAGCTTCGCGCATCTGGTCTATGTCTCGGCCTGGCTGAAATGCCACCATCCGGCGGCCTTCGCGGCCGCGCTGCTGAACTCCCAGCCGATGGGCTTCTACGCGCCGGCGCAGATCCTGCGCGATGCGCGCGAGCATGGCGTATCGGTGCGCGGGGTGGACGTGACCGCCAGCCGCTGGGACTGCACAATCGAGGAAGATGCCACGCTGCGGCTGGGTTTCCGGCTGAGCGGCGGCTTTCGCGAGGACTGGGCGGCGCGGATCGACCGGCCCGGCAGCTTCGCGGCCCTGCTGCGCGCCGGCCTGCCGCGCGCGGCGCTGGTCCTGCTCGCCGAGGCGGATGCGCTGCGCGGCCTCGGGCTCGACCGGCGCGCGGCGCTGTGGCAGGTGCGCGGATTGCGCGATGACGCCCAGCTGCCGCTGTTCGCGGAGCTTCCGGTGGCGATGCGCGAGGTGGCGCTGCCGGTGATGGCGAAGGGCGAGCAGGTGATCGCCGATTACCAGGCGACCGGGCTGTCGCTCGCGGCGCATCCGCTGCGCTTCCTGCGCACGGCGCTGGCGCGCGAGGGGGTGCGCAGCTGCGCCGAGGCCGGCCAGGCGGCGGATGGCGCGCGCATCCGTGTCGCCGGGCTGGTGCTGGTGCGCCAGCGGCCGGGCAGCGCCGGCGGGGTGGTGTTCGCCACCATCGAGGACGAGACCGGCATCGCCAACGTGGTGATCTGGCCGGCGCTGATGGACCGCTTCCGCCGGCAGATCATCGGCAGTTCACTGCTGCTGGTGGACGGGCACATCCAGCGCAGCCCCGAAGGCGTGGTGCATCTGCTCGCCGAGACGCTGGAAGATCGCAGCGCCGCACTGGCACGGCTGGGCGAGACGGAAATCGCCCCGCAGCTGGCACGCGGCGATGAGATGCCCGCGCCCAAACCGCAGCACCATCCGCAACGCCATCCGCGCGACCAGCGGCCGATCCCCCGGTCGCGGGATTTCCGGTAGGCGGAAGCTGCGGCGGCTTCGTGATCGGACCGGGGCGAGCCAGACCGGCCAGGGCGCCGCCCCGGACCCGGCTCGCGCGCGGTCGGAGCCGGCTGCAACCGGATCCGCGGTCCGCTCGCGTTCCTTCTCGTTGTCGTGGCGAGCAATTTCATCGCGGTTGCGGTCAGGCTGATGCCATGCTGCTCTCCTGCCCTGGGAGCCTTTCGAGGGAGGGATCCCCCGCCCCGGACCATCATTGCCGCCGCTGCCGTGACGACGATGCCGCCACAGGAAAAGAGCACCGCATGAGCCTGTCCGTGATCGGCGCCGGCCTCGGCCGTACCGGCACCCTGTCGCTGAAACTGGCCCTGGAACAGCTCGGCTTCGGCCCCTGCTACCACATGACCGAGGTGCTGACCCGTGACGGCTTCGCCGAACACTGGGCACGCGCGGGCGAAGGTGCGGCGATGGACTGGGACGCGGTGTTCGCAGGCTACGCCTCCGCCGTGGACTGGCCCTCGGCCGATTACTGGCGCGAACTGGCGCAGGCCTACCCGGCGGCGAAGCTGATCCTCACCGTGCGCGATCCCGATGCCTGGTTCACCAGCACCCAGAACACCATCTTCAGCGCGCTGAACCGTGCGATGGCGGAAACCACCACGCCGGTGGGGCGGATGATGAGCCGCATCCGCGCGAATTTCGCCGGCGATCTGCACGACCGCGCCAGATGCATCGACGTCTTCACGCGCCACAACGAAGCCGTGCGCGCCGCCCTGCCGCCCGCCCGCCTGCTGGTGTTCGACATCGCCGAGGGCTGGGACAGGCTGTGCCGGTTCCTCGGCACCGAGGTGCCGGACACGCCCTTTCCCGCCAGCAACTCCACCGACGAATTCCGCGCCCGCATCGTCAGGATGCCGAACCTCACCCCACCAGCGCAGCCCTGAGCCCGCCCACGCTCACCCGCGCGCCAT
>DAICZL010000116.1 GCA_027311165.1 bacterium | reverse complement strand
GGCGCCGGCCGGAGCCGACCGGCCGGGAAGCGGTGTGCCGGATCTGGTCCTGGGATGGTTTTCGGCGTGGTCGTGCTGTGCCTGTGGGCACTGCTGGCGCCGGCGCTTTGCGCCAAGCCGCCGCCGCTGGGCGAGGATCCGCCACCGGCCACGCTCCGCCCCCTGCCTGGCGCCACCGCCAGCGGCACCGGCTTCCTGGTCGCCGATGGGCGGATCCTCACCAATCGGCACGTGGTGGCGGGATGCCGGCGGATGATGGCGCGCAACGCGCGGGGCATCTGGCAGCCGGCGCGGGTGGAGACGGCCGATACGGCGCGCGACCTCGCATTACTGAGTGTGGCGGCGGGATTCGGCCCCGCCCTGGCGCTGCGGCAGGCCCCGCCGGTGCGGCTTGGCGAACGCGTCGTAACCTATGGGTTTCCGCTGACCGGGCTGCTGTCTTCAGGGCCGACGCTCACCTCGGGGGAGATCAGCGCGCTGGCCGGTCTGCGCGACGATCCGCGTCGGCTGCAGATCAGCGCCCCGGTGCAGCCGGGCAATTCCGGCGGACCGCTGCTGGATGCCGATGGCCATGTGGTGGGCGTGGTGGTCTCCAAGCTGAACGCCGCGCGCGTCGCGGAAATGACCGGGGGCGATATTCCGCAGAACGTCAATTTCGCCGTGAAGGGCACCGAGGCGCTGGCCTTTCTGCGCGAAGCCGGCGTTGCCGCCTTGGCGGCCGACAGCGTCGGCGCCGCGCTGCGGCCAGAGGATCTGGGCGCGATCGCCGATCCCTCTACCGTATTACTGCAATGTTTCCGATGAGGCGGGCCGGCCCGCGGCCTGCTTTGTCTTGACTCCCGCCCCTCGCGGGAGAACCATAAGCATACGAACAATCGCGCGTGGTCTGCATGGCGAGCTATCTTCGTCCCACCACGCTGTCCGATGCCCTGGCGGCGCTCGCCGCCGGCAGGCGGGTGGTTCTGGCCGGCGGCACCGATCATTTTCCCGCCCGCGCCGACCGCGCGCCGGATGAGGACATTCTGGACATTTCAGCGCTGCCCGGATTGCGGCGGATCACCGCCGCCGCGGACCATTGGGTCATTCCCTGCCTCGCCACCTGGACGGATCTGCGGGAGGCGGCGCTGCCGCCGGTCTTCGACGGGCTCCGCGCGGCGGCGGCGCAGGTGGGCGGGGTGCAGGTGCAGAACGCCGGGACGCTGTGCGGCAATCTCTGCAACGCCAGCCCCGCGGCCGACGGCATCCCGGTGCTGCTCGCCCTGGACGCGGAGGTCGAGCTGGCGAGTCTGCGCGGGCGGCGGCGTCTGAGGCTGGAGGAATTCCTGCTGGGGCCGCGCCGGACCGCGCGAGCGCCGGACGAGCTGGTGCTGGGCCTGCGCATCCCCCGCCCGCCCGGCGCGGCGCGTTCGGTTTTCCTCAAGCTCGGCGCGCGGGCCTATCTGGTGATCTCCATCGTGATGGTGGCTGCGGTCGCGGAGCTGGAAGCCGATGGCCGCATCGGCGCGCTGCGCGTCGCGGTGGGCGCCTGCTCTCCCGTGGCGCGGCGGCTGCCGGTGCTCGAAGCCGCGCTGGCCGGCCACCATCCCGATCCGGCGCTGGTGCGGGCCGGGCATCTGTCCCCGCTCGCCCCGCTCGGCGATATCCGCGGCAGCGCCGCGTACCGAAGCGCGGCGGGCCTGGAACTGCTCCGCCGCGCGATCGCCGCCCTGGCCGCCCCGGAGCGCGCGGCGGCATGAGATCGCCCGCCGAGCCGCTGGCCTTCACGCTGAACGGCGCCGAGGCGCGACTGCACATCGATCCGGCGCGGCGCCTGGCCGACATGCTGCGCGAGGAGCTCGGCCTGACCGGCACCAAGATCGGCTGCAACGCCGGGGATTGCGGCGCCTGCACGGTGCTGCTGGACGGCAGGCAGGTCTGCGCCTGCCTGGTGCCGGTGGCGCAGGTCGCCGGCCGCGCGGTCACCACGGTGGAGGGGCTGGCGCGAGACGGCCGGCTCGATGCGTTGCAAAGCTCGTTCCTGGCGCATGGCGCGGCGCAATGCGGCATCTGCACGCCGGGGATGCGGATGGCGGCGGCCGATCTGCTGGCGCGCGTTCCCCATCCCGGCGAGGCCGAGGTGAAGGACGGGCTGGGCGGCGTTCTGTGCCGCTGCACCGGCTATCGCAAGATCATCGAGGCGGTGCTGGACGTGGCGGGCGCGGTGGAGTCGATCGCACCGCCTGCGGGCCATGCGGTGGGCGCGCGCCTGGCCAAGGTGGACGGCGCGGCGAAGCTGACGGGGGCGGAGAAATTCGGCACCGATGCGCTGCCCGACCAGCCGCCGCTGGCGCTGCGCGCGGTGCGCAGCCCGCACCCGCATGCCCGCTTCGTACTGGGCGATTTTTCCCCCGTGCGCGCCGCGCACCCGGGTCTGGTGCGGGTGCTGACCGCTGCCGACGTGCCGGGGCGCAATCTGTATGGCATCTACCCCACCGGCAAGGACCAGAAGGT
>DAICZL010000112.1 GCA_027311165.1 bacterium | reverse complement strand
AGGCAAGCGCCCCCAAGGCAGGCCCCTCCTAAGGCAGGCCCCCTGGGACAGTCATGTCCGGAAGGGAGCTGGCGGCGTTCAGACCCCCGGCCTGTTCCGATCGGGGGCGCCCTGGCGCGGCGGTGTTTTCCGTGCCCGGCCCGGCTCAGCCGCCGGCCATCGTCATCCCCTCGATCCGGACCGTCGGCGCATCGGTGCCGCGGCGGAAGCGCAGATCGCTGGCCGGGGTCAGGCGGGCGAACATCTCCAGCAGGTTGCCGGCGATGGTGATCTCGGCCACCGGCTCGGCCAGCGCGCCGCCGCGGATCATGAACCCGGCCGCGCCACGGCTGTAATCGCCGGTCAGCCCGTTCACCCCCATGCCCATCAGCTCGGTCACGTACAGCCCCTCGGCGATGTCGGCCATCAGCGCCTCCGGCTCCAGCTTCCCCGGTGCCAGGAACAGGTTGCCGGTGCCGGAGGCATGGCCGGTGTTGCGCAGGCCGAGCTGGCGGGCGCTGCGCGCATCCAGCAGCCAGGTGGTAAGCACCCCGTCCTCGATCAGCGCGCGGGCGGAGGTCGGCACGCCCTCGGCATCGAAGGGGCGGGACCGCAGGCCGCGCCGCCGATGGGGGTCGTCCTGAACCACGATCCCCGCCGCGAACAGTTTCTGGCCCAGCCGGTCCTTGAGGAAGCTGGTACCGCGCGCCACCGAGGCGCCGCTGATCGCCCCGGTCAGATGGCCGAGCAGGCTGCTCGCGACGCGGGGATGGAACACCACCGGCAGCCTGGCGGTGGCCGGCCGGCGCGGATCGAGCCGCGCCACCGCCCGGCTGCCCGCCGAATGGCCGATCGCGGCGGGATCCTCCAGATCGGCCAGGTGCACGGCGGAGGCGAAGTCGTAATCCCGCTGCATCCCGGTGCCGCTGCCGGCGAGCGCGCTGATCGAGACCGAATGGCTGGTCCGCGCATAGCCGCCCGCGAACCCCGCGCTGGTGGCCAGGAAGGACTCGCTCCGGCTCCATCCGGCGTCCGCGCCCTCGGTATTGGTCACGCCCGGCACCGCGCGGGCCGCATCCTCGGCGGCGCGGGCGCGCAGGGCGAGCGCCGCGGCATCGGGCGTCGCGGCATAGGCGAGATCGAGCGGGGCCGCATCCACCAGTGCGGCGTCCTCGGCGAGCCCGCCATAGGGGTCCTCGGGCACGATCCGCGCCATGGCGACGGCGCGCTCGGCGAGGGCATCGAACGCCGCCGGATCGACGGCGCTGGCGGTCACGCTCGCCGAGCGGCGCCCGAGATAGACCCGCAGGCCCAGGCTGCGCGACTCGGACCGCTCCACCTGCTCGATCTCGCCCAGCCGGATCTGCACCGACAGCGACTGGCTGTTGCCGAGCCCGGCCGAGGCGGCATCCGCCCCGGCGCGGCGGGCGGCATCGAGGAGTGCGGCCAGCGCGTCGGGATCCGACAGCGGGGACAGGCGGGCGGCGGCGCTCATGCCGCCAGCCTTGAGGTGATCGAGGCCAGTTCCGGCACCCGCTCGGCCGGTCCCAGCGCCGCCAGCGTGGGTGCGCCGCGGAACAGCCGGGCCGCGGCGCGGCAGACATCGGCGGTGCCGACCGCGTTGATCTTGCCCACCGTCTCGCCGGTGGGCACCACCCGGCCGAACACCTGGATCTGGCGGGCCAGCTGCTCGCAGCGGCTGCCTGTGCTTTCCAGCGACATCAGCAGCGAGGCCTTGACCTGCGCCCGGGCGCGCGCGAGCTCTGCCTCGGTCACCTCGGTCTGCACCTTGCGCAGCTCTTCCAGCGTGACCGGCACCAGTTCCTCGGCCTCGCTCTCGCCGGTGCCGGCATAGATGCCGAACAATCCGCTGTCCATGAACGGGGCGGTGAAGGAATAGATCGAATAGACCAGCCCCCGCTTCTCCCGCACTTCCTGGAACAGCCGCGAGGACATGCCCCCGCCCAGCAGCGTCGAGAGCAGCATCACCGGATAATAGTCGGGGTCGCCATAGGGCACGCCGGGGAAGCCCAGCACCAGGTGCACCTGATCGAGGTCGCGTTCCTCGCGGAACTCCCCGCCCAGATAGCGGCCCGGTTCGGCCGGTGGCGGCGGGCTGGCCGGCAGGTCGGCGAAATGCTGGCCGACCAGATCGACCACGCGCTGGTGCTCGATCGCGCCGGCGGCCGCCACCACGACGTTGGGGGCGGCATAGTGGCGGCGCATATAGCCGGTCAGCGTGCTGCGCGGCATCGCCCGGATCGCGTCCTCGGTGCCCAGCACCGGCCGTCCCATCGGCTGGGCGGGGAAGGCGGTCTCCTGGAAATGGTCGAAGATGATGTCGTCGGGCGTGTCGTTGGCCTGGCCGATCTCCTGGAGGATCACGCCGCGCTCGCGTTCCAGCTCCTCCGGCTCGAAGGTCGAGTGGGTCAGGATGTCGCCGATGATGTCGGCGCCGAGGCCGACATCCTCCTTCAGCAGCTTGACGTAATAGGCCGTCTGCTCGCGGGCGGTATACGCGTTGATGTGCCCGCCCACCGCTTCCACCTCCTCGGCGATCTGCACCGCGGTGCGGGTGGTGGTGCCCTTGAAGGCCATGTGTTCGAGGAAGTGCGACACGCCGTTTTCGGCCGGCATCTCGTTGCGCGTGCCGGTCGCGACATAGGCCCCGAACGACACGGTCTCGACCCGGTCCATCCGCTCGGTCACCACGATCAGACCCGATGGCAAGCGGGTGACACGAATCGCCTCGCCGGCGGCGCTGCCGGTCTCGGTCTTGCTGGTCATGCGGCATTCCTTCGCGCATGGGCACGCATGGCGGCCTCGATCTGGCCGAGATCCGCCGGCGCGACCGTGAAACTTTCGGTTCTCTCATATAGGTCGGCGAGGCGCGGTGGCAGGGGGGGCGTGATCCCGGTCGCCTGGCGCATGGCGTCGGGGAACTTGGCCGGGTGAGCGGTCGCCGCCGCGATGGTCGGCAGACCGTGCGGGCAGGGCAGGGCGCGGGCGGCGGCGATGCCGATCGCGGTATGCGGGTCGGCCAGATAGCCGCCATCCCGGTACAGGCGGCGGATTTCGGCGAGCGTGCCGGCATCGTCGAGGGTGAAGCCGTGGAACAGCCCGCGCGCCCGGTGCCAGGCGGCTTCCGGCACCGCCATCCGGCCGCTGGAACGAAACCCCGCCATCGTCGCCGCGGTCGCCGCCGCGTCGCGGTCCAGCAATTCGAACAGCAGCCGCTCGAAATTCGAGCTGACCTGGATGTCCATACTGGGCGAGAGCGAGGGTTCCACCGGCCGCACCGACATGTCGTTGGCGGTGAGGAAGCGGGACAGGATGTCGTTGCGGTTCGACCCCACGATCAGCCAGGCGATCGGCACCCCCATCCGCCGTGCCGCCCAGGCCGAGAGCACATTGCCGAAATTGCCGGTGGGCACGCTGAACGCCACCTCGCGGTCCGGTGCGCCCAGCGCGATCGCGGCGGCGACGTAATAGGGGATCTTGGCGGCGATGCGGGCCCAGTTTATCGAATTCACCGCCGCCAGCCCGAGTTCCTGGCGGAACGGCGCATCGGCGAACATCGCCTTCACCAGGTCCTGGCAATCATCGAAACTGCCCTCGACCGCGATGTTGGCGACATTGCCCGCCCGCACCGTGGTCATCTGGCGGCGCTGCACCTCGCTGGTGCGCCCGCGCGGATGCAGCACCACGATCGACAGCCTCTCCCGCCCGGCGCAGGCCTCGATCGCGGCCGAGCCGGTATCGCCGCTGGTCGCGGCGATGATGCTCGCCCGGCGATCCTGCGCGGCCAGCACATGGTCGAACAGCCGGGCCAGCACCTGCATCGCCATGTCCTTGAAGGCGAGCGTCGGGCCGTGGAACAGCTCCTGCGTCCACAAGGCGGCATCGAGCTGCACCAGCGGCGCGACCGCGGGATGGCCGAAGCCGGCATAGGCCTGCCGGCAGATCGCCGCCAGCGTCTCGGCCGGGATCGCGGTGCCCACGAACAGGTGCAGCACCCGGGAAGCGAGCTCGGCATAGGGCAGCCCGCGCAGGGCGCGCAGATCGGAAGCCGACAGGCTGGGCCAGGTCTCGGGCACGAACAGCCCGCCATCCTCGGCGAGGCCGGCGAGCAGCACGCCCGGGAAATCGCGGGCAGGTGCCTGACCGCGGGTGGAGATATATCGCATGGTCCCAGACTAGGCGGGCCGCGTGGCGAAGGCGAGGCGGAGAAATGCCGCCCGCTGGAAGCCCTGCCGACACCGGGCCTCCTTGCGCCGCGGGGTCTCCCACCCCGCATCGCGGTCGGCATGGCGACCAACATCCCCCCGGGCCTCCTTCGCCGCGGGGTCTCCCATCCCCCCTCAAGGGGACGCCAGGGGGATTCCAGAGGGATGCCCAAGGGGATGCCCAAGGGGATCTGGACAGCTGGTCCCTGGCAGGTTTCCCCATGGGGCGACTGGGAGGCAACGCCCTTGGGCCTTGCGTCGACAGCGCACCAGGCCGTCGCCATCAGGTCCGGAAACGGGGAGCGCGATCGGCCGCCCCGGGCCATGATGGGGCATGCATCTGGATCGCGAAGCCTGCTACCGGGCGCTGCTCGCCCGCGACCCCAGGTTCGACGGCCGGTTCTTCACCGCCGTCCGGACCACCGGGTTCTATTGCCGGCCGATCTGCCCGGCGCGTCCGCCGAACCTGTGCAGTGTCGTGTTTCTGCCGAGCGCGGCCGCCGCCGAGGCCGCCGGTTTCCGCCCCTGCCTGCGCTGCCTGCCGGAGACCGCGCCCGGCCCCGGCGCCTGGCACGGCACCGAAGCCACCATCTCCCGCGCGATGGGGCTGATCGTCGCCGGCGCGCTGAACGGCCAGGATATCGGGGCTCTGGCGGCGCGGCTCGGACTGGGCGAGCGCCAGTTGCGCCGGCTGTTCCGCCAGCATCTCGGCGCCTCGCCGAACGCGGTGGCGCAGACCGGGCGGGCGCGGTTCGCCAGGCAGCTGATCACCGGGACGCGCCTCGGCATGGCCGAGATGGCGCTCGCGGCCGGTTTCGGCAGCCTGCGCCGGTTCAATGACAGCTTCCCCAGCCGCTATGGCCGGGCGCCACGGACCTTGCGACGCGGCGGCGGCGCCGGGGCGGATGCCGGCCCGCCGGTCGCTCTCACCCTGGCCTATACGCCCCCCTTTGACTGGCCGGCGATGATCGGCTTCCTAGCCACCCGGGCGATCCCCGGCGTCGAGCAGGCCGGGCCTGGCGGCTACGCGCGCAGCATCGCCCTCGGCGCGGCGCAGGGGACGATCGAGGTGCGCCCGGCGGGTCCCGGACGGACACCGCACGCCCTGCTGGCGGTGATCCGCTTTCCGGCGATCACGGCGCTGCCTGCGATCGTCGGCCGCATCCGGCGCCTCTTCGACCTCGATGCGGACCCTGCGGTGATCGCCTTGCATCTGTCGGCGGATCCCATGCTGGCGCCGCTTATCGCCGCGCGGCCGGGCCTGCGGGTGCCGGGCGCCTGGGACGGGTTCGAACTCGCGGTGCGGGCGATCCTTGGCCAGCAGATCACGGTCGCCGCCGCAACCGGCCTCGCCGGCCGGCTGGTCGCCCGCTACGGCACGAGGCTGCCCACGAGCCGCCGGCCGGATGCGCCGGGCCCCCGCTTCCTG
>DAICZL010000109.1 GCA_027311165.1 bacterium | reverse complement strand
CGGCGATCAACGCCAGGCTCGCGGCGGCCTACGGCGCCGGCCGGGTGGACGGCGTGACCTATCTCGATCCGACCGCCCTGTTCCTGCGCCACGGCCGGCTGGACACGGCGCTGTTCCTCGATCCGCGCCTGCACCCGCCCGCGCCGCCGCTGCACCCGACGGCGCCAGCGCAGGCGCGGCTGGCGGCGGCGATGGAACCCGTGATCGCGCGGCTGCTGGGCGACCGGCCGCGCCCCCCGCCCTGATCAGGGGCGGCCTGACCCAAGCCGCCCCGATCCGCGATCAGCTCACCCGCACCGCCACGTAGCTGCCCGGCGCGTCCTCGATCGGCGTGAGCTTGCCGTCCCCGGGATGGCGCGCCGGCACCTGTTCGGGGGCGAGCGCGGAGACCCAGCGATGCCAATCGGGCCACCAGGACCCGGCGATCTCGGTGGCACCGGCGAGCCAGTCCTCGGCTTCGGCGGGCAGGTCGGGATTGATCCAGTGGCTGTATTTGCCGCCGTCGGGCGGATTGGCCACGCCGGCGATATGGCCCGACGCGGCCAGCACGAAGCGGTTCTTCCCGCCCAGCAGCTGGGTGCCGCGATAGGTGCTCTTCCACGGGGCGATATGATCCTCCCGGGTCGAAAGGAAATAGGCCGGCACCTTGATCGCGCGCAGATCGATCTTCACCCCGTTCAGGCTGATCCCGCCCGGCTCGCGCAGCAGGTTCTCCTGATACATCTTGCGCAGGTAGAAGCTGTGCATCCGCGCCGGCATCCGCGTGGAATCGGCATTCCAGTACAGCAGGTCGAACGGGAACGGATCGTTGCCGAGCAGGTAGTTGTTCACCACGAACGACCAGATCAGGTCGTTGGCGCGCAGCATGTTGAAGGTGGTCGCCATCTCGGAACCCTCGAGATAGCCGCGCTGGTTCATCTTCTCCTCCAGCGCCTTCAGCTGCTCCTCGTCGATGAACACGCCGAGCTCGCCCGCCTCGGAGAAATCGAGCATGGTGACGAAGAACGTCGCCGATTTGATCCGCGTGTCCTTCTTCGCCGCCATGTAGGCCAGGGTGGAGCCGAGCAGGGTCCCGCCCAGGCAATAGCCGATCGCGTTCACCTCGCGCTCCCCGGTGGCCTTCTCGATCGCGTCGAGCGCGGCCAGATAGCCCTCGGTCATGTAGTCCTCGAAGCCCTTCTCGGACAGTTGCGCGTCCGGATTGACCCAGGAGATCATGAACACGGTATGGCCCTGCGCCACCGCCCAGCGCACCAGGCTGTTCTTGGGACGCAGATCGAGGATGTAGAATTTGTTGATCCAGGGCGGCGCGATCAGCAGCGGGCGCTTCGGCACCGTCGTGGTCGCGGGATCGTACTGGATCAGCTGCATCAGATCGTTCTGATAGACGACCTTGCCCGGCGAGACGGCGATGTTCTGCCCCAGCTTGAAGGCATCCGTATCGGTCATCTTGATGCGCAGCTTGCCCTTGCCGCGTTCCAGATCGCCAAGCAGGTTGGACAGGCCCTTGAGCAGGTTCTCCCCGCCGGTCTCGGCGGTCTTGCGCAGCACCTCGGGATTGGTCAGCAGGAAATTGGACGGGCTCATCGCGTCGATGAACTGGCGCGAGTAGAAATCCACCTTCTGCGCGGTCTTGGCATCCAGCCCGTCGGCCTGCTTGACCACGTCCTGCACGTAGCGCGCGGACAGCAGGTAGGATTGCTTGATGAAGTCGAAGACCTCGTTGTCGCGCCAGGCATCGTCCTTGAAGCGGCGATCCGAGCTCGGCGCGTCGATCACCGAGGAGGAATCCATGCCCATCATGCGCTTGGCGGTGTTCTGCCAGAGCGTGAGATAATCCTGCCAGAAGCCGAGCTGCGCCTCGATCATCCGGCCCGGATTGGCCATCAGCCGCGCGGTAATCTCCAGGAACGCGCCGCCGATATTGAGCGGATCGAGCGCCGTGTCGGGGCTCGACTGGCGGGCGAGCCAGTCGCCGACCAGGCGCTGCGAGCGCTCGGCGATGTCGGCCATGGAGCGGCTGACCACCTCCGGGT
>DAICZL010000103.1 GCA_027311165.1 bacterium | reverse complement strand
GCCCGGCAACCCCTTCCAGCACCGGGACCGCCAGCGCCGAAGCCCGGGGCGCATCGCTGCGTAGCCGCAGCCTGATCAAGCGCGAGGCTCCCGCCGCGCCGTTGCGCCTCAGGTCTCGAAGAATTCCGCGACCAGCCGGTCGAGCAGCCGCACGCCATAGGCGGTCGCGCCCTTGGGAATGCAGGGCGCATCCTTGGTCGACCAGGCGGTGCCGGCGATGTCCAGATGCGCCCAGGGCTTGCCGTTGACGAAGCGCTGGATGAACTGCGCCGCGGTGATCGCCCCCCCCGGCCGGCCGCCGATGTTCTTCATGTCGGCGATGTCGGATTTCAGCTGCTTGTCGTAGGCCTCGTCGAGCGGCATGCGCCAGACCTTCTCGCCGGTCTGCACCCCCGCCGCCTGCAATTGCTGCGACAGCCCGTCATCGTTGCTGAACAGCCCGGCATGGTCGTGGCCCAGGCTGATGATGATCGCCCCGGTCAGCGTCGCCAGATCGATCATGAAGGCCGGATCGTATTTCTCCTGGCAGTACCAGAGCACGTCGGCCAGGACCAGCCGGCCCTCGGCATCGGTGTTCAGCACTTCGATGGTCTGGCCGGAATAGCTCTTGACCACATCGCCCGGCCGCTGCGCGGTGCCGGAGGGCATGTTCTCGACCAGCCCCACCAGCCCGACCGCGTCGACGCGGGCCTTGCGGCCGGCCAGCGCCGCCATCAGCCCGATCACGCAGCCGGCGCCGGCCATGTCCCATTTCATGTCCTCCATCCCGGCGGCGGGCTTGATGCTGATGCCGCCGGTATCGAAGGTGACGCCCTTGCCGATGAAGGCCACCGGCTTGGTCTTGCCCTTGCGCCCGCGCCCCGATCCGGCGGCGCCCTGCCAGTGCATCACCACCATCCGCGGCTCGTTGACGCTGCCCTGCGCCACGCCGAGCAGCGCGCCGAAACCCAGCCGGCCCATCTCCTTGGGTCCCAGCACCTCGACCTTGAGGCCGAGCTCGGTGAGCTTCTTGCAGCGTTCGGCCATCTCCGCCGGGGTCAGCACGTTGGGCGGCTCGCTCACCAGGTCGCGGGTCAGGAACACGCCCTCGGCGACCGGCTTCAGCCCCGCCCAGGCGGTGCGGGCACGGGTCTGGTCCTCGACCAGCAGGGAGAGCTTGGTGAGCTTTGCCAGTTCCTCGGGCTTCTGGGTCGTGCGGTAGCGGTCGAAGCGGTAGGCGCGCAGCACCGCGCCCATCGCCACCGCGGCGGCGAGCGGGGCGGCGAGCCCGTCCGCGGCGATCGCCGCGCTGTCCTCGCGCGTCAATGCAGCGCAGGCGGCGCCGCCGGCCTGCTCGGCGATCAGCGGGCTGAGCGCGTCGGTCTTGCCCAGGCCCACCGCCACGACACGGGTCAACCCGGCACCGGGACCCAGGATGACGCAGGTCTTGCCCTTCTCGCCCTTGAATCCGCCGGCGGCGAGGCCCCGGGCGATGGCGCCCCCGGTCGCCGTGTCGGCCTCTTCCCACAACCCGCCGGGCGCCTCCCCCTCGGCGATCAGCAGCACGAGGGCGCCCGATTTGGGCAGGGCCGGCTTGACGAAGGCGATGTCGAGCATGTTGTGGAACGCTCCCCGGGATGAAGTGCCTGTGACAATGCCACTGTAGCAGCGCAACCGGCCTTTGCCATGCCCGGCCGGGACCGCTATCACAGGCTGCATGGACGATACCGAACTTCTGTCCCTGGCCGCGGACCTGGTCCGCCGCGCCGGAGCCGCGATCCTGGCCGTGCGTGCGCGCGGCTTCGACGTGACCCGCAAATCCGATGCCTCGCCGGTGACCGAGGCCGACCACGCCGCCGAGGCGATCATCGTGGAAGGGCTCCGCCGCGTCCGGCCCGATATACCGGTGATCGCCGAGGAGGAGGTGGCCGGCGGACGCATCACCCCCGCCTCGGCCGCCGCCGAGTGCTGGCTGGTCGATCCGCTGGACGGTACCAAGGAATTCGCCGCCGGCCATGACGAGTTCACGGTGAATATCGGCCTGGTGCGGCAGGGCCGCGTGGTGCTGGGCGCGG
>DAICZL010000101.1 GCA_027311165.1 bacterium | reverse complement strand
TCGCCGGCCCGGATCGCGTGCCGGCCGCTCGGTGCCCGGCGGCGGGACGGCGGGGCCGGCGAAGGCGCGCACCAGCTGGTAGAAGGTTTCCGAAGCGCCCCAGTTTTCCTTGCGCTGATAGGCCGGCAGCTCCACGGGCACCACCGGGATCGGCAGCCCCAGCGCGCGGGCGAGCCCGCCGGGATCATCCTGGATCAGCTCGGCGGTGCAGGACGCGCCGACCAGCAGCGCCTCGGGGCGGAACCGCTCATAGGCCTCGCGCGCGGCGTTCTGAAACAGCGCCGCAGTGTCTCCGCCCAGGTCGCGCGCCTGGAAGGTGGTGTAGGTGACCGGCGGGCGGCGGTCGCGCCGCTCGATCATGGTGAACAGCAGGTCGGCATAGGTGTCGCCCTGCGGCGCGTGCAGCACGTAGTGCACGCCCTGCATGGCGGTCACCACCCGCATCGCGCCGATATGCGGCGGGCCCTCATAGGTCCAGAGCGTCAGCTGCATCGCTCAGACCTCCAGCCGGACACGGCGGATCAGCGGCCGGGCGAACAGTTCCGCCAGGTCACCGGCCTGCTCATAGCCCTGGATCGGGGTGAACAGCAGTTCGATCGACCATTTGGTGGTCAGGCCCTCGGCCTCCAGCGGATTGGCCAGACCGAGGCCGCAGACCACGATATCCGGCCGGGCCGCGCGGCAGCGGTCGAGCTGGCGCTCGACGTCCTGGCCCTCGCTCAGCATCGTGCCGGCAGGCAGCAGCGCCAGTTCCTCGGCCAGATGCTGGCGATGCAGATAGGGGGTGCCGACCTCGATGATCCGCATGCCGAGCTCGCGGGCGAGGAAGCGGGCCAGCGGCGGCTCCAGCTGGCTGTCGGGAAACAGGAACACGCTGCGCCCGTCCAGCAGGTCCCGGTGCCGGCCGAGCGCCGCGCGCGCCCGTTCCGCCGGCGCGGCGATGGCGGCGGCGAACGCCCGGTCGCTGACGCCCCAGGCATTCGCGGCGGCGCGCAGCCAGCGCGTGGTGCCCTCCTCGCCGAGCGGGAACGGGGCGGACAGAAGCTGCGCCCCGCGCGCCTCGAGCAGCCGCGCGGTCTCGCCCAGGAAGGGCTGCGCCAGCAACAGGCGGGTGGCCGGACCGACCGGGGGCAGATCGCCCGAACGCCGCGGCGGCAGGAAATGCACCGGACCCACGCCCAGCGCCTGGAACAGCCGGCGGAACTGATCCTCCACCACGTCGGGCAGCGCGCCGGCGATCAGCAGCGCCGGGGGCGCGTCGGAAGGCGCGGCGGGTAGCACCGGCACCAGCGCCGCCAGGCAGGCATCCTCGCCATGGGTGAAGGTGGTCTCGATCCCGCTGCCCGAATAGTTCAGCACCCGCACCGCCGGGGACAGCCGCGCCGACAGGCGCTGGGCGGCCCGCGAGAGATCGAGCTTGATCACCTCCGACGGGCAGGAGCCCACCAGGAACAGCAGCCGGATCTCCGGCCGGCGCTCGACCAGCCTGGTGACCACCCGGTCGAGCTCGTCATTGGCATCGGCGAGGCCGGCGAGATCACGCTCCTCGATGATCGCGGTGCCGAAGCGCGGCTCGGCGAAGATCATCACCCCGGCGGCGGACTGGATCAGATGCGCGCAGGTGCGCGAGCCCACCACCAGGAAGAAGGCATCCTGGATCTTGCGGTGGAGCCAGATGATGCCGGTCAGGCCGCAGAACACCTCGCGCTGGCCGCGCTCGCGCAGCACCGGGGCATCGGCGCAGCCGGTCTCCGCGGGGACACGCAAAGCGGGCGAAAGGCTGTTCACTTGGACAGGCCCACCGTTCCCTGGCCCACCGTTCCCCGGCCGACCGTTCCCCGGCCGACCGTTCCCTGGCCAACGACGCCGGGGTCGCCCAGTCCCCGACCGTGCGTCTGACCGCCGGTCCAGCCGCGCCGGGACGCCGCTTCCTGGCGTCTGGCCGCACGCAGCTTCATCACGAACTGGGTGGCGTTCAGCACATAGGCGGCATAGGCGGCGAGCGCGAGCAGCATGAGCTGGCGCGGCTCCAGAGTGTCGGTGAACAGCGCCGCCAGATAGGCGGTGTGCAGCGACAGCACCAGGATGCTGAACACGTCCTCCCAGAAGAACGCCGGGGCGAACAGGTAGCGGCCGAACACCTCACGCTCCCAGATCGCGCCGGTGATCATGATCGCATAGAGCACGCAGGTCTTGACCACGATCGAGCCGGTCGCCGCCGCCAGGCCATCGCCGGTGGCGAGGTAGCGCAGCACGAGCCCGAGACTGACCAGGAACACCAGGAACTGCACCGGGGCCAGCACCCCCTGCACCAGCGTCCAGCGCGTGGCGTCGCGGCGGCGGCGCTCCTCGGGCGTGTAGAGCGGCGGGGGCTCCGGCGCGACATCCGATAGATGGGCATGCCGTCCGGCCACCGCCCCCCAGGGGCAGGCGTCGATCGAATCGATCATCCGGCCGAAGACGCTAGATGTAAGCATCGCTTGACAACTCCCCGGCTGACCCGTTGGCTTCCACGACAAGGTTTGTCATGCGGGCGGGCATGGCATTCAGGATCGGGAGACAGCGTGCAGGCGGGCCGGGGCAGCGTGGGAAGCTGCTTGCTGGTCTGCTTGGTTCGTCAAGGCGCTGTTCCATCCCGGCCCTCCCTTTTGGCGCGTGATGTGCCTGGAGGAACGCTAAGCCGCCCCGGAATGGGATGTCAAGCGGACGGTACGTAAACTCAGCTTGACATATCTGCGCCTACCGACTGAACTGCCGGGAGGGAAAAATGGCGACCGCGAGCGAACGAGTGTTGCATATCGAGAACTGGGGAATGTCAGGCGGACCCGGGTCGAACGGGAAACGTTTGCGGGATCCGCATTTCGCGATCGTGCGGCAGGAATCCCGACGCAGCCTGGGGGCTCTGGCCCGCGCGATCGAGACCGAGATCGTGCCCCGGCTGGTGCTGGCGCGCGGCACCGGCCGCGATCGGACCCCTGAACCCACCGCCCCCGCCACGATCGAGACGCTGGCCGCGGCGAGCATCGCCCGCTATGTGGCGCTGACCCTGGCCGGGGACGAGGCGGCGGCGGCGGCGCACATCACCGCGCTGCAGCAAGGCGGGGCGAGTGTCGAGACCTTGTATCTTGATCTCCTGGCTCCCTCGGCGCGGCGGCTGGGCGAGATGTGGGAGCAGGACGAATGCGGCTTCGGCGAGGTCACGCTGGGGCTGCTGCATCTGCACCGCGCGCTGCGCCTGCTCGGCCCCGCTTTCGCGAACGAAAGCGAGCATCGCCAGCGCGGTCGGCGTGCGCTACTGATGCCCGCGCCGGGCGACCAGCACAGTTTCGGGCTGGCCATGGTGACGGCGTTCTTCCGCCGCGCCGGCTGGCAGGTCTGGTCCAGCCCGCCGGAGTCCCTCGCCGATCAGGTGGCGCTGGTGCACAGCGAGTGGTTCGCGGTGGTCGGCTTCTCGCTCGGCTGCGGCGGAGAGGTCGATCGTCTCGCCCGCGCCATTCAGGCGGTCCGCCGGGGCTCACGCAACCGCGGGATCGGCGTGATGGTCGGAGGGCCGGTTTTCGTGCTGCAGCCCGGGCTTGCGGGGCTGATCGGCGCGGATGCCACCGCTACCGACGGACGACAGGCGGTGCGGCAGGCGGAAAACCTGCTCGGACTGCTGGCCCATCCCGGCTGAAGGCCTGGCAACAGCAGTGAAACAGCAGGCGGGGGGGAATTTGGCTCGGAGGATCGCGGCGATCGTGAGAGCGTTCAAAGCCCCCAGGACATCCATCGGGGCGCTCGATTCCGAGGCTGCGGCGACGCTGATCGCCGCCGCCTCGGACATCGCGCTGATCCTGGACCCAGATGGCACGATCCGCGATGTCGCCTGCCAGAGCGAGGAGCTGGCCGCGGAGCTGGAGGGCGGGGACCGCTGGGTCGGCCGGCACTGGCTGGACAGCGTGACCGTGGAGAGCCGCCCCAAGATCGAGGCGCTGCTGCGCGAGGCCGGATCCGGCTCGGTCGCCCGCTGGCGCCATGTCAACCACCCTTCCTCGGGCGGGCGGGCGGATATCCCGATTCTGTATTCGACGCTGCGGATCGGTCGCGAACTGCCCGACCAGACGGGGAAAGGCCCGCGCGCGACGATCGGCGCGCTGGCCAGCCGGAGCGGGCTGGCCGAGGGACACGCAGAGGGACACGCGGAAGGCCGGATCGTCGCGTTCGGGCGCGATCTGCGGGCGATCTCGGCGCTGCAGCAGCGCCTGATGGACGCCCAGCAATCGATGGAGCGCGACTATTCCCGGCTGCGCCATGTCGAGACCCGCTACCGGCTGCTGTTCGAACTCTCCTCCGAGGCGGTGCTGGTGCTCGATGGCGCCGGCCAGAAGATCGTGGAGGCCAATCCCGCCGCCCGCACGCTCTATGGCGAGCAGATGACAAGGTTGCTCGGCCGGGCATTCGCCGAAGCTTTCGATGCCGCCGGGGCCGCCGCGGTGCAGTCCCTGCTCGCCTCGGTGCGCGCCGCCGGCCGCGGCGATGACGTGCAGGCCCGACTCGGCGATGGCGGCAGGGAGGTCGTCGTCTCGGCATCGCTGTTCCGCCAGGAGAACGCGTCGCTGTTCCTGGTGCGGATCGTCCCGCGGGAAGCCCATGCGGCGGCGCTGCCCAAGATCAAGGCCAAGCTGCTCAAGCTGGTGGAAAGCGCGCCGGACGGCTTCGTGGTGACCGAGCCGGACGGGCGGATCGTCACCGCCAACGCCGCCTTCCTCGACATGGTGCGGGCGGGCGAGGAGCAGATGGTGCGGGGCGAGTCGCTCGAGCGCTGGCTCGGCCGGCCCGGCGTCGATCTCAGCGTGCTGATCGCCAATCTGCGCCAGCGCGGGTCGGTGCGGCTGTTCGCGACCACCCTGCGCACCGATCACGGCAGCCCCGAGGATGTCGAGATCTCGGCCGTCTCGGTGATGAATGGCGGCCAGCCCTGCTTCGGCTTCGCGAGCCGCCCGGTGGGCCGGCGGCTGCAGGCCGACAGCCGCGCCGGCAAGGAGCTGCCGCGTTCGGTCGAACAGCTCACCGAGCTGATCGGACGGGTCTCGCTCAAGGACCTGGTGCGCGAGGCGACCTACGTGATCGAGCGCCTGTGCATCGAGGCGGCGCTGGAACTGACCGGCGACAACCGCGCCTCGGCCGCCGAGATGCTCGGGCTGAGCCGGCAGAGCCTCTACGTCAAGCTACGCCGCTACGGCCTCGGCGATCTCGCCGCCGACGGCGTGGAATAGCGGGGGCGGGATGGAACAGGCGGAAGCCCTCGAGGGCGGCGCGCCGGCCGGACTGGCCGGGTTCCAGCCGGCGGCGGCGCTGGAACTGCTCAAGCCGATCACCTGGTTCGCGCCGATGTGGGCGTTCGGCTGCGGGGTCGTCTCCTCCGGCCAGCCGCTGGGCACTCATTGGGGCGTGATCCTTGCCGGCATCGCGCTTTCGGGGCCGCTGGTCTGCGGCACCAGCCAGGCTGCCAATGACTGGTACGACCGCCATGTCGATGCGATCAACGAGCCGGGCCGGCCGATCCCCTCGGGGCGGATTCCCGGCCGCCTCGGTCTGCATATCGCGATCGCCTGGACCGCGCTGTCGCTGCTGGTGGCAGCGCTGCTCGGCGGCTTCGCCTTCGGCGCCGCGGTGGTGGGATTGACGCTGGCCTGGATCTACAGCGCGCCGCCGCTGCGGCTCAAGCGCAACGGCTGGTGGGGCAACACCGCCTGTGCCGCCTGCTATGAGGGCCTGCCCTGGGTCACCGGGGCGGCGGTGATGGCCGGCGGGGCGGTGCCCGACGGACGCGTGCTGGCGATCGCCGCTCTCTACAGCGCCGGCGCCCACGGGATCATGACCCTCAATGATTTCAAATCGGTCGCGGGCGACCGGGCGATGGGCATCCGCTCGCTGCCGGTCCAGCTCGGCCCGCCGGTGGCCGCCCTCGTGTCCTGCGCCGCGATGGCGGTGCCGCAGGTCGGGGTGATCTGGCTGCTGACCTCCTGGGGTCACCCGTTCTTCGCCGCCGGTGTCATCGCCCTGCTCGGCGCCCAGGTGGCGCTGATGGTGAAGCTGCTCGACGATCCGCGTGCCAACGCGCCCTGGTACAATGCGACCGGCACCACGCTGTATGTGCTGGGCATGCTGGTCACCGCCTTCGCGCTGCGGCCCGTGCTCGCATGACCAGTGCCGGGA
>DAICZL010000098.1 GCA_027311165.1 bacterium | reverse complement strand
GCCCGGCCAGGCCCTGCTGCTCGATCTGGACGGCACCCTGCTGGACATCGCCCCCGCGCCCGACCTTGTGGTGGTGCCGCCGGGGCTGCGCGCCACGCTCGCCGGGCTGCGCAGCGGGCTCGGCGGCGCGCTGGCGGTGCTGAGCGGCCGGCCGCTGGTCCAGATCGACGCGCTACTCGACCTGCCGGGCCTCGCCGTCGCCGCCTAGCACGGCGCCCTGCTGCGCCGCCCCGATGGCGGGATCGAGCACACGCCTCACCGGCTCGCCCATCACGGCGACTGGCTGGCACGGCTGCAGGGGGCGGCGGCGGCCTGGCCGGGGGTGCTGATCGAGGCGAAATCCTCGAGCCTGGTCGTCCATTACCGCCAGGCCCCGCACTGCGAGAAGGCGGTGCGCGCCCTGGTGGCGGCGCTGGCGGCCGAGGATCGGGGGGCCGAAGTACTGCCCGCGCTGATGGCCTTCGAACTGCGCCCGCGGGGCGTCGACAAGGGCCAGGCGCTGCGCCGGCTGATGCATCTGCCGCCCTTCGCCGGCCGGCTGCCGGTCTTCGCCGGCGATGATGTCACCGACGAGGCGGCGATCGCCGCGGCGCGGGCGCTGGGCGGGGTCGGGCTGCATGTCGCGCAGGATTTTGCCGCCGGCGCCGCTTCGGTGCGCGCCTGGCTCGCGGCCTCGGCCGCATCACTGCAGGGAGAGACAGGTCATGGCAGGGACTGAAGGACCCCGGATCGACGCAGCCGCGGCGGCGGACCGGCCTGGCGCGCGCGCGCCCGCCCCGGCGGCGGAGTTCGGCGATCACGATCTGGCGGTGATCGGCAACGGCGCGGTCGCGGCGCTGATCAACCCCGCCGGACGGGTGGTCTGGTTCTGCTTCCCCCGCCCCGACGGCGATCCGGTGCTGCACGCGCTGCTCGGGGGGAAGGATCCGCAATCGGGCTTCCTCGACATCGCCCTGACCGGCCAGAGTGGGGTCCGCCAGCGCTATCTGCCCAACACCGCGGTGGCCGAGACCACGCTGTCGGATGGCGAAGGCGGATCGGTGCGGGTGCTGGATTTCTGTCCCTGCCTGCCGCGTTTCGGGCGGATGTACCGCCCGCCGATGCTGCTGCGGCGGATCGAGCCGCTCGCCGGGCGCCCGCGCGTCACCCTGCGCCTGCGCCCGGGCTTCGACTATGGCGCGACCCCGCCCGCGATCAGCCTGGGCAGCAACCATATCCGCTATGCCGGGTCGCGGCAGTCGCTGCGGCTGACCACCGACATGGCGCTGTCCTACCTGGCCAACGAGGCCGATTTCACCCTCGACCGGCCGATGCATCTTTTGCTCGGTCCCGACGAGCCGGTGCCCGAGGCGCTCGAGGAGCTGGTGCCGCGCTTCCTCGACGAGACCGTCGCCTACTGGCAGAACTGGGTGCGCGACCTGTCGGTGCCCTTCGACTGGCAGGAGCCGGTGATCCGCGCCGCGATCACCCTGAAGCTGTGCTGCTTCGAGGATACCGGGGCGATCATGGCGGCGCTCACCACCTCGCTGTCCGAGGCGCCGGGCTCGGGCCGCACCTGGGACTACCGGTTCTGCTGGCTGCGCGATGCCTATTTCACCGTCGGCGCGCTGAACCGGCTGGCCGAGACGCGCACCATGGAGCATTTCGTGCGCTTCCTGCTGGATGCCGTGCAGCGCGACGGGACCGCCGAGATCGCCCCGCTCTATCCGATCGCCCCCGGCATCACCCGCGAGGAGCGCATCGCCGAGGCGCTCGCGGGCTTCGGCGGGGACGGGCCGGTGCGCATCGGCAACGCCGCCTTCACCCAGCGCCAGAACGACGTGTATGGCTCGATCATCCTGTCCGCCTCGCAGATGTTCTGGGACGAGCGGCTGCCGCTGCGCGGCGATGCGGCGCTGTATCGCCGGCTGTGCCCGTTCGGCCGCACCGCGCTGGCCCATGCGCTGGAACCCGACGCGGGACCGTGGGAGATCCGCGGCACGACGGAGGTGCATAGTTTCTCGGCCGCGATGTGCTGGGCGGCGGTGCACCGCATGGGGCTGATCGCCGCGCGGGTCGGCGAGGCGGCCGAGGCGGCGGACTGGCGGACCAAGGCCGACACCCTGCGCGGCCAGATCCTGGCGCGCGTGATCGTGGCCGAAGGCGGCTGGATCTCGGGGGTGCTGGACCGGCCGATGCTGGACGCCTCGGTCCTGCTGCTGCCCGAACTCGGCCTGCTCTCGCATGGCGATCCGCGCTTCCTGGCGACGCTCGATCTGTTCGGCGAGCGGCTGCTGCGCAACGGCTTCCTGATGCGCTACATCGAGCAGGACGATTTCGGCGAGCCCGAGACGGCGTTCCTGATCTGCACGTTCTGGTATATCGACGCGCTGGCCGGGGCCGGGCGGCGCGATCAGGCGCTGGCGCTGTTCGAGAAGATCCTGGCGCGGCGCAACCATGTCGGCCTGCTGTCCGAAGGCATCGCCCCCGGCAGCTTCGCCCTGCGCGGCAATTTTCCGCAGACCTATTCCCAGGTGGGGCTGATCCTGTCGGCGATGCGCCTCTCCCGCAGCGGGGAGGAGGGGCTTTGGCGCGCCTGATCGTCGTTTCCAACCGCGTGCCCGATCCGAAGGAGCGCGGCGCAAGGGCGGGCGGGCTCGCGGTCGCGCTGGCCGACGCGCTGCCACGGGGCAGCCTGTGGTTCGGCTGGAGCGGCCGCCGCGCCGCCGCCACCGCCGCCACCGCCACGCTCGCCGAGGCGGACGGCATCACCTACGCCACGATCGATCTGGGCGAGACCGATTACCGCCGCTTCTACGTGGGCTTCGCCAACGGCGCGCTGTGGCCGCTGCTGCATTTCCGGCTGGGGCTGATGAGCTTCCTGCGCGAGGACTACGAGGGCTATCGCGCGGTCAACCGCGGCTTCGCCGCCGCGCTGGCGCCGCTGTTGCGACCCGACGACCTGATCTGGGTGCACGACTACCACCTGATCCCGCTGGGCCAGGAACTGCGCCGGCTGGGTGTCGCCAACCGCATCGGCTTCTTCCTGCATGTGCCCTTCGTGCCGCCGGCGATCCTGCAGGTGCTGCCACGCGCCGGCGACTTGCTGGCGGCGCTGTGCGCCTGCGACGTGGTGGGGTTCCATACCGATCGGTATCGCGATGCCTTCCTCGATTGCTGCGCCGAATGGCTGGGGGCGCGGCCGGACCGGCAGGGACGGTTCGACCATGCCGGGCGCAACGTGCAGGCGGTCGTCACGCCGGTCGGGATCGATGCCGAGGACTTCGCGCAACTGGCAATGCGGGCGGTGCGCGGGGTGGAAGCGCGGCGGCTGAAGGACAGTCTGGTCGGGCGGGCGCTGGCGATCGGGGTCGACCGGCTGGACTATTCCAAGGGCCTGCTGAACCGCATCGAGGCCTTCGCCCGGCTGCTCGCGACCCATCCCGAACATCGCAGGCGGGTGAGCCTGCTGCAGGTCGCCGCCCGTTCGCGCGAGGAGGTGGACGATTACCAGCGCCTGCGCCGCGAGCTCGATCGCGTGGTCGGCGACACCAACGGGCGCTTCTCGGAATTCGACTGGGCGCCGGTGCGCTACGTCACCCGCCCGATCCGCCGCCGCACCCTGGCCGGGTTCTACCGGCTGGCGCGGCTGGGCGTGGTCACGCCGCTGCGCGACGGCATGAACCTGGTGGCCAAGGAATTCGTCGCCGCCCAGAACCCGGCGGATCCAGGGGTGCTGATCCTGTCGCGCTTCGCCGGCGCCGCCGATGCCATGGCGGCAGCCCTGGTGGTCAACCCGTTCGATGCCGAGGAGGTGGCCGAGGCGATGGACGCGGCGCTGACCATGGGACTTCCCGAGCGCCAGGAACGCCACCAGGCGCTGCGGACGGAGGTGTGGAGCGGCACCGCGGCGGCGTTCTGCGCGAGCTTTCTGCAGGCGCTCAGGCTTCCCGGCGGCGGGGCGGCTTAGCGCGCGATCGGCGCCCGATCCATCGGCGTTGCGGTCCGATGGCGCTCCGGCCCGCGGTTGTGTCGCGTGATTTCGTCGCGGCCGGCATCGACCCGATGCGATGTGGCGCCAGGCGCAAAGGCGGGGTGACAGGGCGGGACACGAGGCGGCGGAGCAGGGCGGGAC
>DAICZL010000094.1 GCA_027311165.1 bacterium | reverse complement strand
ACCCGGCCGGGGCAAACCGGCAGGACGAACCGGGCGACGGGCCGGAACGGGAGAGAGCAGGTCGGCGATCGGCGCGGCCGGTTCGCTATTCGGCGGCCGCGCGCATCTGCTGCTCGCCATGGGCGCGATAATATTCCTGCGCCGCCGCGGCCCCGCTGCCGGGTTCGACCTTGATGCCGATATCGCGCATGGCCATTTCCGCGCCGGTGATGGCGCCCAGGCACATCAGCTCGTTCAGATCGCCCAGATGGCCGATGCGGAACAGCTTGCCCGCCATCTGCGACAGGCCCGCCCCCAGCGACAGATTGTAGCGCTGATAGGCGCGGCGGATGACATCGGCGCCGTTGAACCCTTCCGGAACCATCACGGCGCTGACCGTGTCGCTGTTCCATTTCGGGTCCCGCGCGCAGAGCTTCAGTCCCCAGCCCTGCACCACGGCCGCGCGCACCCCCGAGGCAAGGTAATGATGTCGGGCGATCACGTTATCCAGCCCTTCCTCGGCCAGCATGCGCAACGCTTCGCGCAGGCCGTACAGCAGAGGCAGGCTGGGCGTATAGGGGAAATACCCGTCCTTGTTGGACCGCTGCATGTCCTCGAACTCGAAATAGCCGCGCCGCAGCGGATTGTTCCGCCGCGCCGCCTTGCCCGCTTCCAGCGCCTTCTGGCTCATGCACGCGATGCCGAGGCCGGTCGGCATCATCAGGCCCTTCTGGCTGCCGGTGACGATGCCGTCCACCCGCCACTCGTCCATGCGGAAATCGATCGAACCGATCGCGCTCACGCCATCGACGAACAGCAGCGCCGGGTGCTTCGCCGCGTCCATCGCCGCGCGGATCGCGCCGATATCGCTGGTCACGCCGGGGGCGGTCTCGTTCTGGACCACCATCACCGCCTTGATCGCATGCGCCCTGTCCTGCTCGAGCGCCTGGTGAATGCGCTCGGGCGAGGCGCCGGTGCCCCATTCCTCGTCCTGGACGATCACCTCCAGCCCGTGGCGGGTGGCGAGTTCGATCCACAGATGGCTGAACTGGCCGAAGCGGGGCGAGAGCACCTGATCACCGGTGCTGAGCGTATTGGTCAGCGTCGCCTCCCACGCCCCGGTGCCGGAGGAGGGGAAGATGAAGGCCTGGCCGCTGGTAGTGCGGAACAGGCCCTTCAGCCCTTCGAACAGCGGCAGGGTGAGCTTGGGGAACTCCGCACTGCGATGGTCTTCCATCGGCACATGCATCGCATTCAGGATCCGATCGGGCACGTTGGTCGGCCCCGGTACGTGCAGGAAATGGCGGCCTGTCATTTAATCCTCCCAAAAACCAGGCACAGCCGCACCCATTGGCGCATAGCTTGCCATCATCAACCAGCAATCTGCCCGGCGCCACCGGGCGGGATCAAGCGGCTTAGAACAATCCCCTGATAGAACCTGTCGATGACAGGCCGATACTGTTGGCGGCCGGCACCCGGGGCAGGCCCGGCATGGTCATGATCTCGCCGCAGACCGCCACCACGAACTCGGCCCCCGCCGACAGGCGCAGTTCGCGCACCGGGATCACGTGACCCTCCGGCGCGCCCACCACCTTCGGATCAGTCGAGAAGCTGTACTGGGTCTTGGCGACGCAGACCGGCAGATGGCCGAAGCCCTCGGCCTGCAGCTCGTCGAAGCGCTTGCGCAACGCCGGCTCGGCGCTGATCCCGGCAGCGCCGTAAATCTGGGTGGCGATGGTCGACAGCTTGTCCCACAGGCTCATCGCGTCGGGGTAGAGCGGACGGAATTCCGCCGGCCGCGCCGCGATGGTCGCGACCACAGTGCGGGCGAGCTCCGCCGCCCCTGCCCCGCCATGCGCCCAGTGATCGGCCATGACGCAGGGCGCATCGAGGCCCGCGCACAGCGCCTGCAGGCGCCCGATCTCCGCATCGGTATCGGCGCTGAAGCGGTTGACCGCCACCACCACGGGCACGCCGAAGCGGCGGACATTGGCAATGTGGCGGGCCAGATTGGCGAAGCCGCGCTCGAGCGCCGGCAGGTTCTCCTGCTTCAACGCGTCCTTGGGCAGCCCGCCATGCATCTTCAGCGCCCGGATGGTCGCAACGATCACCGCCGCGGCCGGGGCCAGCCCGGCCTTGCGGCATTTGATGTCGAAGAACTTCTCAGCCCCCAGATCGGCGCCGAAGCCGGCCTCGGTCACCACGTAGTCGGCAAGCTTCAGCGCCGCCCTGGTGGCGATCACGCTGTTGCAGCCATGGGCGATGTTTGCGAACGGCCCGCCATGGATGAAGGCCGGATTATGCTCGAGCGTCTGCACCAGGTTGGGCGCCAGCGCATCGCGCAGCAGCACCGCCATCGCCCCCGCGGCCTGCAGATCCCCAGCCGTCACCGGCTTGCGGTCGCGGGTATAGCCCACGATAATCCGTGCCAGCCGCTGCTCCAGATCCGCGAGCCCGTTCGCCAGGCAGAAGATCGCCATCACCTCGGAGGCGACGGTGATGTCGAAGCCATCCTCCCGCGGGTAGCCGTTGGCGAGCCCCCCGAGCGAGGAGACGATGCCGCGCAGCGCCCGGTCGTTCATGTCGATCGCCCGCCGCCAGCCGATCCGGCGCGGATCGATGCCGAGTTCGTTGCCCCAGTAGATATGATTATCGAGCATCGCCGCCAGCAGGTTGTTGGCGGCGCCGATCGCATGAAAATCGCCGGTGAAATGAAGGTTGATGTCCTCCATCGGCACCACCTGGGCGTAGCCGCCGCCGGCGGCGCCACCCTTGACCCCGAAACACGGGCCGAGCGAGGGCTCGCGCAGGCAGGCGATCGCCCGCTCGCCGATATGGTTCAGCGCATCGGTCAGCCCGACCGTGGTGGTGGTCTTGCCCTCGCCGGCCGGGGTGGGGGTGATCGCGGTGACCAGGATCAGCTTCCCGTCCGGCCGGTCGGCCAGGGTCGCGAGATAGCCGAGATCGACCTTGGCCTTGGTATGGCCATAGGGCTGCAGATGCGCGGGCGCGATGCCCAGGCGCTCACGGGCGACGTCCAGGATCGGCCGCAGATGGGCGGCCTGGGCGATGTCGGCATCGCTCCTGGCTTGCTGGTGCTGGCCGGTATGGCCCGGCGATGCGTTGGATGTGGTCATGCGGGATCGCTTCCTGGACTGCGTTTGGGAGAACGCTGTTACGTTTGAGGTCGATCCTTGGCAAGATCCGCGATGCGTAGGACCCGCAAATTTGCCGCAATGCCCGCGCGCGGGGCAGCACCCCGGTGGCCCGGTGCGCTGCCAGGGCACCATGAGCGGCGGAGCGGGCGCGGCTTCGCCCGGTCGGGCGATCGCGCGGTGCTTGGCAAAACGCCCGAAATGGCTCAGGGTTTGTTACGATCGTTGTACCAGAGCCGAAGGAACGTCAGATGCGCCCCCTCTCCTTGCGTCTGCTGCTCGCGGGCTTGCTGGCCGGCTCGGTGGGCCCGGCGCTCGCCCAGGGCGAACCCAACGCCGATCAGATCATCCAGATGCTCAAGCCGCAGGGCCAGATCGGCGCGCAGACCCGCGGCATCCATCGGGTGCCCGCAGCGGATGCCGCCGCGCCGACGCCCGAAGCCGCCGCCGCGAAACCCTCCCCCGTGGCAAAGCCCGCCGCCGCGGAGCCGGTGGCCGCAGCGCCTTCGGTCAGCCTCAACGTGCAGTTCCGGACCGGGTCGGCGGAGCTCTCGCCAGCGGCGATCCAAAGCCTCGACAATCTCGGCCGGGCGCTCAGCAGCCAGACCCTGGCTGCCTACCGCTTCCGGATCGAGGGCCACACCGACACGGTCGGCAGCCCGGAGGCCAACAAGGCCCTGTCCCAGCGCCGGGCGGAGGCGGTCGCTGCCTATCTCGCGAGCCATTACAGCGTGGACCGCGCCAGACTCGATCCGGTGGGCATGGGGGAAGACGGGCTGCTGGTGCAGACCCCGCCGCAGACGGCCGAGCCGCGCAACCGGCGGGTGCAGGTGGTCAACACCGGCGCCTGACCGCGCGCCGGCGATGGCCGCGCCGCGCCCGCTCCGCTGGCGGAGCCTGCTGCTCGCCGCCGCCGCGCTGCTGGTACTGGGTGTTTCCGCTGCGCTGCTGCTCGGGCGGCCATGGCGGGCGGCACCGATCGCGATCCACTCCGCCGCCATCGCCGCGATCCTGGCCGATCCGGCCACCGAACTCACCGCGTTCCGCCTCGATCGCGATCCGTCCGTGCTGGTGCTCGACTTTCCCTCGCTGCACAGCCAGGCCCGGATGCTGAACCGTGTCGCCGCCTTCGTGGAGAAGGCCGGAATGCCGCATGACCGCACGCTGAACGATGCGGCGCTGAACACCGCCATCCGCGCCTCCGGCGAGACCTACGACACGTTCTACGAAGGCCACGACTATCGCGCCGCCGACCTGGTGCGCTTCATGGACGCGGCCGCGCGCGACGATACCGTGCTGACCGCGGAGGAACACTGGCTGGCAACGCTGATGGCCCAGGAAGGCTGGTCGCGACCGGATGCCAAGGGCGCGCTGATCACCCTCCCCCGCGCCGGCGCTGCCGATTACATCGACGCCGCAGCCCGCGAAACCATCCTGCGCCACGAACTCTCCCACGCGGCCTATTTCACCTCCCCCGCCTATGCCGATTTCGTTGCCGGCTTCTGGCGCGATGCGCTGACCGGGGCCGAGCGCGCCGCGTTTCGCCGCTATCTGAGCGATCAGGGCTACGACACCGGCATCGAGGACCTGATGATCAATGAGACCCAGGCCTATCTGATGTTCACGCGCGACAAGCGGTTTTTCGATGCCGCAGCGCTCGGGATCCCGGCGGCGCGGCTCGATGCCCTGCGCGCACGGTTCTACGCGGACATGCCCGATTTCTGGCTGCGGGAGACGGCGCGGCCGCGACGGAGACGAAAAGCCAGGGCGCTGCCCGGGACCCTCCGCAAGCGGGCGCCCCCAGACCCGGAGCCCGCGATCTCGGCAGCCTCATGACCCCGGCGTTCGCGCAGGCTGCATGAGCTGAGCGGGGCGTGCCGATACGCCCGCCCCGACCGGGATCGGGGAAAACGGCGATACGGCAAAGCCAGACCCGGGGTCCTGCAGGGTCCAACCGGCCATGGCGGCGTATGACCGGCCCGGCTTTGGCAGGGACGGTCTCACGACCCGCTTGTCTCCCATGTCG
The DNA here is from genome assembly GCA_027311165.1 of bacterium. Classification (GTDB taxonomy): domain Bacteria; phylum Pseudomonadota; class Alphaproteobacteria; order Acetobacterales; family Acetobacteraceae; genus DAICZL01. The sequence goes on along the minus strand of DAICZL010000094.1, from coordinate 947 downwards.
CAAAGCCATCAGGGCGCCGGATCTTCCGCTGGCTACGGCCCCTTCACCGTATCCACCACCAGCGCATCGGCCAACACGCGCTGGCCCCGCTTTCCGGCGGCGGCGATCGCGTCCTGCAGCGCGGCCAGATAGCTGGCCGCGTCTTCCTCGACCGGCCGGGGCTTCGCGAACAGCCGCACGGTGGAGGCCACGGCGATGATCATGTCCCGCCCATAGGGCTCGCCCACCTCCCAGCCGCCGAACCCGCCATGGGGCTCGCCGATCACGGCGTGGGCATCGGGCGGGAACTGCCGCGCCGGCTCGTCATCAGAAGGGTGCATGTGCCAGACCTTGCCGTCATGCTGCAGGTAGTCCACCTGCAGCCAGGTCGCGAACGGGGGCGTGGTCACCCGCAGCTTGAGCAGTTCGCGGCTGCGCAGCGCCGCGCCCGGATGCGGCAGCGCGATGGCGAAGCCGCTGTCGGACCCGCCGAAGTTGCGTGCGGCGACCGGACGGATCGCATCCAGCGCGCCGCAATAGCCCGGGTTCTCGAAGCTCACCACCTGCCAGTCGAGGGCGGCCGCGGGTGCCAGCCGCCCGAGGGTCTGCCTGATGCCGGATTGCGCCTGGCCGGCTCCAGTAAGACCCCGGAGCAGAACGCCGTTGCCCCGATCGTCGAACTGGCCCGAGATCAGCGTGCAGGGCATCGCGGCCAGCGCCTCGGCGATACGCAACTGCAACGGCGCAAGGTCGGGCACCGGGAGAGGCGTGGCCGGGGGCTCGCGCGGCACCGTCCCGGCACCGGTTGCGGCGGGTGGGGCGGCTCCTCGCGGCGCGGCCGGCTCCGACGACGCGGCCGGTGCCGCGGGCTTCGCTTGATCCGGTACCGTCACGGGCGTGGCCGGCGCGGGAGGCGCCGGCTCCATGGGCGGGGCTTGTGCCGCGGGCGTCGCGGGTTCCGCTGGCAC
>DAICZL010000085.1 GCA_027311165.1 bacterium | reverse complement strand
GTTCATGGCCTGGGAGGGACTTCGCCCGGCGCGGCGGCCGGGGATCGGCCAGCCGCCGGATCGGCCGGTTCGAGAAGGACCACGGCGGTGTTGATCAGCACCTTGCCGGCATGCTGGAAATTCACCGTGACGCGCTCGCGCAGCACCGACTGGACCTGGCCGAGGCCCCAGTCCGGGCGGCCGGGATGGCGGATCCAGTGGCCCGGCGCGATCATGCTGTCCCCCCCATGCCATCCCCCCATGACCTTCCGGGCCGGACAGCGCTTTCCCCCTCTACTTGGCCATCCGCAGCGCCTGCGCCAAGGTGTCGGTCCGGTTTCGCCTGGTGCTGGCCGGGCACCGCCGGCGGGAGGGAGGCGGGCGCCCCCCCCGGGCGCCGCCGAGGGGCGCGCATTCGAGGCGAGCCGGCGGGAACCGGCTTGCGCCCGAGGGCGAAACCGGCGATGCGACAGGCTGAGGTTCTTTGGGCAGGGTGCACGAGCCATGACGACAGTGCTGCGACTGGCAGAGTTGCTGGCCGCGCGCCTCTGCCATGATCTGAGCGGCCCGCTCGGCACGCTGGCCGGCACGATCGAACTGGCCGGCGAGGATCCGGCCCTGGCGGGCGAAGCGCTGACACTGGCGAGCGCGTCGGCGGCGGCGCTGGCCGCCCGGCTGCGACTGGTGCGGGCGGCCTGGAGTGGCGATCACGCGCCGATGCGCTGCGGCCAGATCGAGACGCTGCTGGCCGGTCTGCCGCCCAGCCGGCGGCTGCGGATCGATCTCAGCGGGATCGACCCGGAGCCTGAATTTCCGCCGGCCGCGGCGCGGCTGCTGATCAACGCCCTGATGCTGGGCGCGGAGTCGCTGCCTGCGGGGGGGGTGCTGAGCGGGCATGGATCGCCGGCGGGCGAGGTGATCCTGACGCTCGCCGGCCCCGGCGCCGCCTGGCCGCCCGGCTTCGCCGCCTGCCTGGTCGATCCCGAGCAGGCCTGGGCCGCGCTGTCCGGCCCGCGGGCGCTGCAGATGCCGCTGACCGCGCTGATCGCCCATGCCGCCGGGCTGCGCGCCCGGCTGCTGCTGGGCGGCCCGGTGACCGCCGGCCCGCCGCCCCTGCTGCTCGCCTGCGCCGGCTGAACGCCGGCCCGGCCCGGGCGCCTCTGCCAGCGCCTCACCGGCTTGCAGCGGCGATGGCTGCGGCCGCACCCGCCGGGCGGCCCGGCCGAAGCCATCGCCCCAGCCGGCACCGCCGAAGCCATCGGCCCCGCCGCGGTGGAGTTTACCTATTCTTGGCACCCGCGGTTCAGGATCGCTCCCGACGCCACGGCCGGCGCGGAGAGGTTCATGGACGATCTGCTCGCTGATTTTCTGACGGAAACCAACGAGGGCATTGCCGAACTCGATGTCGCTCTGGTGCGGCTCGAGCGCACCCCCGATGATCGGGAGACGCTCTCCCTCATCTTCCGCGTCGTGCATACGATCAAGGGCACGTGCGGCTTCCTGTCGCTGCCCCGGCTCGAACGGATCGCCCATGCCGCCGAGAACGTGCTGGGCCGGGTGCGCGATGGCGTGCTGGCGGTCGACCCCGACCTGATCAGCCTGGTGCTGACCGCCATCGACCGGATGAAGACGATCGTGGCGGGGCTTGCGGCCACCGGCAACGAGCCGGTCGGCGAGGATGGCGCGCTGATCGAGCGGCTGAACGCGCTGGCCGAAGGCCGCTCCGCCCCGCCCGCCGCCGGGA
>DAICZL010000132.1 GCA_027311165.1 bacterium | reverse complement strand
GGCTGTCGCCCCAGAACATGCCCCTCCCATCAACCTTAACGCCTACCATCCCTGAGCTAAAGGCGCACCGCCCGGTGCCTCGATCAACCACGTCCAGCGATCCGAGGCACAACCGAACACCGGGGCGATGAATAAAATGGGCTAGCGGTTTGTCAGAGACTTCCCCACCCGGCCGCCCTGACAAGCCTCTTCCAACCGTCGCCAAACTCTGCGCTATGCAGCGCGAGGCAGGACCGGCCGACAGAAACGCGGCCTGCCACGATCCGGGTCATCCGCGCCCGGACCAAGGGAGGCAAACAATGAACGCTCCGCTCCACGCTGACCCACGCGCCGACGCCTATGCCACACCGAGCGGTCAGAGGCCATTTCGGAATCAAAGCGGAACGTGTTCCGTGAAGGGCTGGATGGCCGGGCCAGATGTGATTCTGGGCAGGTGTTCGAAGCCTTGCCGGAGACCCTCATGTGGACGCCGACCACCCGCGCGCAGCATAGCCGTGCGTGGCTACGCTATGGAAGTGACGTGAACGACGCCGAGTGGCAGATCCTGTCGCCGTTCCTGCCGCCCCCGAGTTCGTGCGGCTGCCCGCGCAAGTGGGAGATGCGGGAGATCGTCAACGCCATCTTCTACGTCCTGCGCGGCGGCGTTGCCTGGAGCCTGCTGCCCAAGGACTTTCCGCCGTGGCCCACGGTCTATCGCTGGTTCGCCCGGTTCCGCGACGACGGCGCCTGGGAGCGGATCAACCATCATTTGGTGATGTCGACCGCGAGCGGGTAGGCCGCGAAGCCAGCCCAACCGCCGCCGTGATCGACAGCCAGAGCGTCAAGACGACCGAGAGCGGGGGTGTCCGCGGCTACGATGCCGGCAAGAAGATCAAGGGCCGCAAGCGCCACGCCATGGTGGACACTGACGGCCGGGCACTCAAGCTGCAGGCCCATTCTGCCGATATTCAGGATCGCGACGGGGCCGGTTCACTGTTGCGTGCATCACGTTCAAGCTGGCCGTTCGTGGCGCTCGGCTACGCCGATGGCGGCTATGCCGGCGCCCGGGTAGCTGAAGCCAGCCCAATCCGCATCGAGGTGGTGCGCAAGGCCGACAACCAGGTCGGCTTCGCCGTGATCGCCCGGCGCTGGGTCGTCGAACGCTTCTTCGCCTGGATCAACCGCAACCGACGCCTCGCAAAAGATTTCGAAGCGACGATCGAGAGCGTCGAGGCCTTCCTTTACGCCGCTTCCACCGTCATCCTCCTACGAAGGCTGGCACGTTGAGCAGACGATTCGAAATGGACTCTCAGACCCGCTGATGGCGCGCCCGCACGCCGCGCTCGATCGCCGCGGCCACCAGCGGATCGAGATGCAGTTCGGTCATCACGAATTCCAACATCCGCAGCGTCTGCTGACCGGCGACCTCGTCGGCGGCCACGACCTCGCAGGCGAGCGCATAGGCGGTCTCGCGGAGCCGCGGCTCCAGCGCCTCGCGGATCAGCCGGGCGGCGTGACGCAGCCCGTCATCCTCGCGCAGCAGATTCACCGCCGCATCGGTGGCATCGGCCAGCCTGGCCGAGGAGAAATCGCGGAATGCCGGCAGGGTCTGCACCTGTCCAGCCATCACGCCGATCTCGCGATCGGTGATGCCGCCATCGACGGCGGCCACCAGGACCATGGTGCAGACCAGCGCCTCCTCGGCGTCGAGACCGCTGCGGGCGAGCATGGCGAACTCCTTGGGCGGAAGCGTTGGGATCGGGAACGGCAAACTGCGCGAAGGCGGTGCCGGGAGCAATGCGGCTGGATCGGCGCGAAGGCAAGGCCAAAGGACTCTGCCCGCTGGCCTCCCGCCGGGGCCTAGGCCCCGGAACCCTTTCCCTGGGGCGTACCCCCCAGGGAATGCCGGGTCCAGGGACCGCCGGTCCCTGGCGGGTTTCCAAAGGGCGGAGCCCTTTGGCCTTGCCGCCCCTCCGATCCACCAAAAGCACGCCGCGATCACCCTCCACCCGCCCCGTCCGCCAGGAAGGCGCGGGTCCGGGCCGCTGCCTCCACCAGGCTGACGCGCGCCACCGCGACGCCGTCGGGGAAGCAGCCCAGCAGGCGGGTCGGCGTCTGCCGGTCCAGCAGCACGAACACGCCGCGGTCGGTGGCGCTGCGGATCAGCCGCCCGAAGGCCTGGCGCAGCCGCAGCCGGGCGATGGCGTCATCGAAGCCGCCGGGGTCGCCGCCCGACAGATGCACCCGCCGCTCCCGGTGCAGGATGTCGGGGCGGGGCCAGGGCACGCGATCAAACACCACCAGGCGCAGCGCGCGGCCAGGCACGTCCACCCCGTCGCGCATCGCATCGGTGCCCAGCAGGCAGCTCTCCTCCTCGGTGCGGAAGATGTCCACCAGGGTCGCGTTGTCCATGGCATCGACATGCTGGGCGAAGAGCGGGATGCCGGCCGCCTCCAGTGCCGGGGCGATGCGCCGCTGCACCCCACGCAGCCGGCTGATCGCGGTGAACAGGCCCAGCGCGCCGCCGCCGGCGGCCAGGAACAACGCGCGATAGGCCCCCGCCAGCCGGCCGGGATCGCCCCCCCCGCTGCCGCCCACGTCGGTCACCACGAAGGCACGGGTCTGGCCGGCATAGTCGAACGGGCTGGCGACCGTGGCGCGGATCGCCGGCGAGGGCAGATGCGGCGCGCCCACCCGCGCCTCGGCCGCCTCCCACGCTGCCTCCGGATCGGCGATGCCGGCATCGCGCAGCGTCGCCGAGGTGATC
>DAICZL010000077.1 GCA_027311165.1 bacterium | reverse complement strand
CTTCGCGCGATTGCAGAAACGATGAATCGCCTGCGCGCCCGCCAGGAGCAGATTTACGCCGCGGCTGAAGCCCTGAAGCTGGTTGTCGGTTCGTCCGAAATGGCCGACTCTCGCCGCCCGGCCGCGAAGCCCGCCCTTCGGGCCTCGTCCAGCTCCGCGGCGGTGTAGCTCGGCACGATCGTCTCCGGCTCGGCATCGCCCCCCGGGTCCTGGCCGTCGAGGTCGAAATCCTCGGCGAACAACACCATCCCCTGCGGCAGGCGGGCCTGCGGCTGCGAGCTCCGTTGCATGCTAGACGATCACCTCCTCGTCCTGACCTTCGCCGATCTCGATCTGGCCCTGGGCGGCGAGATCCTTGGCGACCAACACGATCGAGGCCTGCGCCTCGTCCACATCGCGCAGCTTCACCGGGCCCAGCGCCTCGATGTCCTCGCGCAACATCTTGCTCGCCCGCTCCGACAGGTTCTGGAAGAACATGTCGCGGATTTTCTCGGATGCGCCTTTCAGCGCGATCGGCAGCTTGTCCTTCTCGACCGAGCGCAGCAGCGTCTGGATCGCCGCGCCCGACAGGCGCTGGAGATCGTCGAAGGTGAACATCAGCGACTTGATCCGCTCGGCCGCCTCGCGGTTGCGCTCCTCGAGCGCGCCGATGAAGCGCTGCTCGGACTGGCGGTCGAGATTGTTGAAGATCTCGGCCATCATCTCGTGCGCGTCGCGGCGCGTACTGCGCGCCAGATTGGACATGAACTCCGCCCGCAGGGTACGCTCCACCCCGTCCAGCACCTCCTTCTGCACGCTCTCCATCCGCAGCATCCGCATCACGACTTCCATCGCGAAGCTGTCGGGCAGCAGCGAGAGCACCCGCGCGGCATGGTCGGCGCGGACCTTGGAGAGCACGACGGCCACGGTCTGGGGGTATTCGTTCTTGAGGTAGTTGGCGAGCACCGCCTCGTGGACATTGCCGAGCTTGTCCCACATGGTCCGCCCGGCCGGGCCGCGGATCTCCTCCATGATCTGGGCGGCACGATCGCGCGGCAGCGCCTTCAGCAGCAACCGCTCGGTCGTCTCGAAACTGCCGACCAGATTGCCGGCGCCACCCATCTGGTCGGCGAACTCGTTGCACAGCAGCTCCACCGCATCGGCGCGCACCGAGCCGAGCTGGGCCATGGCGGTCGAGATTTCGCGGATCTCGTCCTCATGCATCAGGGCGAACAGCTTGGCCGCCTGCTCCTCACCCAGCGCCAGCATCAGCAGCGCCGCCTTCTGCGGTCCCTTCAAGCCGCGCAGATCATCCTGCTTTGCCATGTCAGGAGGCGTCCGCCGCCAGCCAGCTGCGCATCACCGACACCGATTCCTCGGGATGGCGTTCCACCAGCTGCAGCACCTTGCGGATCGAGGAGGCGCGCACCTGGCCTTCGATATTGGACATGTTCACCATGCTCTCGTCCTCGATCTGGCGCATCCCGCCACCCCCGCCGGCCTGGCCGCCCGGCCCTGCCAGAGCGAGGTTGCCGCCGCCAGCGGCGAATGCCGCCACGCCGGCGGGCCCGGTGAGTGCCGCGACCCCGCCTGCCGCTTCCAGCGCCACCACGTCCTGGCCGGCGGCGCCGACCGGTGCGGTCAGGCGCAGCACCATCGGGCGGACCACCAGCAGCAGGGTCATGACCGCGATCAGGCCGAGCAGCAGGGTCTCGCCAAGATGCAGCAGGTCGGGCTCCTCGATCGGCAGACCGAACAGGCCGGCGGGCGGGCCTGCGGGCAGGCCGGCATCCTAGGCGGCGAAGCGCATGCTGACCACATCGACATGATCACCCCGCTTCTCGTCGAAGCCGATCGCGCCCTTCACCAGCGTGGTGATCCGCCCGATTTCCTCGGCCGGCCGCTCCGCCCAGACGGGCTTGCCGTCGGCGCCGACATTGACCACGCCATCGACCATGACCGCGAGGCTGATCCGGCGGATCTGAGGCTGCTCGCGCAGCAGGGTGCGCACGGTCTTGCCGATCTCGTAGTTGGTGGTCTCTTCCTGCTTGGCTTCCTGCGTGCCAGTGCCGGAATTGCCGGCGTCCGCGTTCGGCAGGTTGTTCTGCACGCTCACCGACACCGCCTGCTCGGTCGTTTTGCTGGTATCGTTCACCGATTGCGAACTGCGCACCACCTGGCCGTCGGGATCGAATTTCTCCTCGGTCTGGTTCAGCCGCTCGAAATCCATGTCCACCGCCGCCTCGGCCCGCACCCTGCCCGGGCCGAGGCTGCGCTCGAGCATCTCCTCGACGGCGCGCGACAGGCGCAGCTCGGTCGCGTGGCGCAGCTCCTCGGTGCCGATCGCCTCGCCCGCCGGACCGGTCGGCTCCCCGGCGCGGGAGAGCACGTTGCCGCGGCTGTCGACCACCGCGATGTTCTGCGGCCGCAGCCCCGGCACCGCGGCGGCGACCAGGTTCAAGATCGCCTGCACGCCCTCGCGGTCGAGCCGGGC
>DAICZL010000072.1 GCA_027311165.1 bacterium | reverse complement strand
CCCCCCCCCCCCCCCCCCCCCCCCTTGGCTGCTGATGCCCCTCTCCCCGATCACCCGCCGGCGCCTGGCGATCTTCCGCGCGAACCGCCGCGGCTACATCTCGCTGTGGATCTTCCTGGCGCTGTTCGGCATCTGCCTGTTCGCCGAATTCGTCGCCAATGATCGCCCCCTGCTGATCCGCTATGATGGTCATTTCCTGGTTCCCGTACTGCATGACTACAGCGAGGACGTGTTCGGCCCCGATTTCCTGCCGACCGAGGCCGACTACACCGACCCCGATCTCGACCGCGCGATCCGCGCCAAGGGCTGGATCCTGTGGCCGGCGCTGCCGTTCCGCTACGACACGGTGGTGAAGGGCCTGGACCGGCCGGCGCCCTCGCCGCCCTCCTGGCGCAATCCGCTCGGCACCGATGACCAGGCGCGCGACGTGCTCGCCCGGGTGATCTACGGATTTCGCCTCTCGGTGCTGTTCGGCTTCACCCTCACCATCGTCTCCTCCGCCGTGGGCATCGCCTCCGGCGCGGTGCAGGGCTTCTATGGCGGGCTGACCGATCTGCTGTTCCAGCGCTTCATCGAGATCTGGTCGGGCATGCCGCAACTCTATCTGCTGATCATCCTGGGCAGCATCATCGAGCCGAGCTTCACGGTGCTGCTGGTGTTCCTGCTGCTGTTCAGCTGGATGGCGCTGACCGGCGTGGTGCGCGCGGAATTCCTGCGTGGCCGCAACCTCGACTACGTGCGCGCCGCCCGCGCACTCGGCGTCTCCGATCTGGCGCTGATGTGGCGCCACATCCTGCCCAACGCGATGGTGGCGACGCTGACCTTCCTGCCTTTCACCCTGTCGGGATCGGTGACGGTGCTGGCGAGCCTCGATTTCCTGGGCTTCGGCCTGCCGCCCGGCTCCCCCTCGCTCGGCGAGCTGGTGCAGCAGGGCAAGGACAATCTGCAGGCGCCCTGGCTCGGCATCACCGCCTTCGTGGTGCTGGGCGGGGTGCTGACGCTGCTGATCTTCGGGGCCGAGGCGGTGCGCGATGCCTTCGATCCCAGGCGGCTGCCGGCATGAGCCTGGTCGAGGTGCGCGACCTCGCGGTGGCGTTCGGCCCGCGCCGTGTCGTCGAGGGCGTGTCCTTCAGCCTCGAGCGCGGCGAGACGCTGGCGCTGGTGGGCGAGAGCGGCTCGGGCAAGTCGCTCACCGCGCTGTCGCTGCTGCAATTGCTGCCGCCGGGCGGGACCAATCCGCAGGGCAGCATCGTGCTCGACGGCACGGCGATGATCGGCGCCGGCCCGGCGGCGCTGCGGCGTGCCCGCGGCGGGGTGGCGGGGATCGTATTCCAGGAGCCGATGACCAGCCTCAATCCGCTGCACCGGATCGGCCGGCAGATCGCCGAGGCGATCCGCCTGCATGGCCGCACCAATGCGGGCGATCTGCGGGCGCGGGTGGTGGCGCTGCTGGCGCAGGCCGGCTTCGCCGATGCCGGATCGCGGCTGGATGCGTTTCCCCATCAATTGTCCGGCGGCCAGCGCCAGCGGGTGATGATCGCGATGGCGCTGGCCAATGACCCCGCGCTGCTGATCGCCGACGAACCCACCACCGCGCTCGATGTCACCATCCAGGCGCAGATCCTGGCCTTGCTGGCCGGGCAGAAGGCGGCGCGCGGCCTCGCTCTGCTGCTGATCACCCATGATCTGGCGATCGTGCGGCACTACGCCGACCGGGTCTGCGTCATGCAGCAGGGCCGCATCGTCGAGGCCGGCCGCGTCGCCGACGTGTTCGCCGCACCGGCACATCCCTATACGCGGATGCTGCTGGCGGCCGAACCCAAGGGACAGCCGCTCGCCGTGCCGGCCGACGCGCCGCCCCTGATCGCGGCCGAGGGGCTGCGCGTGCATTTTCCGATCCGCCGCGGCGTGCTGCGCCGGGTGGTGGGGGTGGTGAAGGCGGTGGATGGCGTGTCGATCGCGGTGCGCCAGGGCGAAACGGTGGGCCTGGTGGGTGAGAGCGGGTCGGGCAAATCCACCCTCGGCTTCGCCCTGCTGCGGCTGGAACAGTCGCGCGGCGCCATCCGGTTCCAGGGCAGCGACATCACGGCGCTGGGCGGACGGGCGCTGCGGCGGCTGCGCGCGCGAATGCAGATCGTGTTCCAGGATCCTTATGGCAGCCTTTCACCGCGGCTGTCGGTGGGCGAGATCGTCGCCGAGGGCCTGCGCATCCATGAACCGGGCCTCAGCCGGGCGGAGCGCGGGCGCCGTCTGGCCGGCGCGCTCGAGGATGTCGGACTGCCGGCCGAGGCCGCCGAGCGCTACCCGCACGAATTCAGCGGCGGCCAGCGCCAGCGCATCGCGATCGCCCGGGCGATCGTGCTGAAGCCCGAGCTGGTGGTGCTGGACGAGCCGACCAGCGCGCTGGACATGTCGGTGCAGGCGCAGATCGTCGATCTGCTACGCGATCTGCAGCAGCGGCTTGGGCTCGGCTATCTGTTCATCAGCCACGATCTGCGGGTGGTCCGGGCGCTGGCGCACCGGATCGTGGTGCTGCGCCAGGGGCTGGTGGTGGAGGAAGGGCCGGCGGATCAGCTGTTCGCCGCGCCGCGCCAGGCATACACACAGGCGCTGATGCAGGCGGCGTTCTCGCTGGCCGGGCCTGCGGCAGGCGAGACCCCGTCGAGCGATCTGCGCCTGACCGGGATCGCCGGCTCGCTGTCAGGCTGACGGCGATGCCCGGTCGACCTGCCCCGATCGGCCGCCATCGCCACGACCATCCGCAGCGTCCTGCGGATCGCCTCCTCCACGGTGGTCAGGTCGCCTGGCCAGAGCACCATCCGATCAAATGATTCCCATCTGACCGGATGATGCTCTGGCCAGGGGGCGGTTCCGCTGAGACCACCCAGCAAGTCGGCCGCCGCGGGGCGCCTGCAATGGAAAGCCCCCGCAGCGCCAGCCCACCCCACGATGGCCCAGGGTGGCCCCAGGTGATCACGAACGGAGTCCCGGGG
>DAICZL010000071.1 GCA_027311165.1 bacterium | reverse complement strand
CTGCTGGCGGCGGCGGCGGCGCGGCTGGGCGAGGACGCGGCAGCCCGCGCCCGGCCGGCGGATTTCGCCCAGGCGCTGTTCGATCTGGGCGCCCTGCTGTGCACCCCGACGGCGCCCGGTTGTGCCCGCTGTCCCTGGCAGCGGGCCTGCGCCGGGCATGCGCAGGGCATTGCGGCGGAGCTGCCGCGCAAGGCGCGCAAGTCCGACCGCCCGCGGCGCTTCGGGGCGGTGTTCTGGCTCCAGGACCCGGCCGGGCAGGTGCTGCTGCGCCGGCGGCCCCCGCACGGGCTGCTGGGCGGCATGGTGGAACTGCCAGGCACGCCCTGGCGGGGCGAGATCTGGACCGCCGACGCCGCGCTGGCGCTGGCGCCGATGCCGGCCGCCTGGCGCCGCGCCGGCGAGATTCGCCATGTGTTCACGCATTTCGCGCTGACGCTGGAGGTCTACGCGGCTGCAGTGCCGGCGATCCGCGCCGAGGGGTTTCTGCGGCCGGCATCGGCACTGGGCGGAGAGGCGCTGCCTTCGGTGATGCGGAAATGTGTGCGCTTGGCGGGGACGGGGGGGCGCGGCCAGGGCGCGCGCCCCCCGACGGCCCTCCCAAGGGCCCTCACGGTCCGTCGGGACCCGCCAGGGACCAGCGGTTCCTGAACCCGGCCTTCCCGGCGGGCAGCCCCCGGGCAGGGCGGCCCGAGGTCTCAGCGTGTTCCCCCAGGGAACGATGGGGCAGCGCCCCTGGCGTTTCCGTCTGCATGAACTCTCTGCAACACACCGCCGCCACGGCTTGCATTGCCCGGTGGTTCTTGTATGTCCGCCGCCCGGCAATGCGATGGAGGAAGCGGGTGGCATCTGGCACCGAGGCGGCGTTCATCGAGATCGAGGGCCTGACCAAGCGGTTCGGCTCCTTCACCGCGGTGGACCATGTGTCCTTCACCGTGGCGAAGGGCGAGGTGCTGGGCTTTCTCGGTCCCAACGGCGCCGGCAAATCCACCACCATGCGGATGCTGGCCGGGTTCATGGCGCCCACCGCCGGCACCGCGCGCATCCGCGGCCACGACGTGCAGGACGACAGCCTGGCGGCGCGGCGGGTGCTGGGCTTCCTGCCGGAGGGCGCGCCGACCTATCCCGAGATGACGGTGCTGGGCTTCCTGCGCTTCGTCGGCGAGGTACGCGGCTTCGCGGGCGGCGAACTCGCCGACCGGGTGGAGCACGCGATCGGGCTGACCACGCTGGCCGGGGTGCGGCTGCAACCGGTGGAGACATTGTCGAAGGGCTTCAAGCGCCGGGTCGGCCTGGCGCAGGCGCTGCTGCACGATCCGCCGGTGCTGGTGCTGGACGAGCCGACCGACGGACTCGACCCCAACCAGAAGCACGAGGTGCGCACGCTGATCGCGCGCATGGCACCGGAAAAGGCGATCGTGATCAGCACCCATATCCTCGAGGAGGTGGAAGCCGTGTGCACCCGCGCGATCGTGATCGCCGCCGGCAGGCTGGTCGCCGATGCCACGCCGGCGGAACTCACAAGGCGCCATCCGAGCGGCAAGCTCGATGACGTGTTCCGCGAACTGACCCGAAGCGCCGCTCCGGGCACCGAAGCACAGGCGGCCTGAACATGCGCACGACGCTGGTGATCGCCCGGCGCGAGCTGGGCGCGTATTTCGCGACCCCGGTCGCGATCGTGTTCATCGTGATCTTCCTGGTGCTGCAGGGCGCGCTGACCTTCAACCTCGGCAATTTCTTCGCCCGGGGCCAGGCGGATCTGCTGCCGTTCTTCAACTTCCTGCCCTGGGTGTTCCTGCTGCTGATCCCGGCGATCACCATGCGGCTCTGGGCCGAGGAGCGGCGGTCCGGCACGATCGAGATGCTGCTGACCCTGCCGGTCTCCCAGGGCCAGGCGGTGGTGGGCAAGTTCCTGGCGGCCTGGGCGTTCTGCGCCATCGCCCTGCTGCTGACCTTCCCCTTCGTGCTGACCGTCAACATCCTGGGCCGGCCGGATAACGGGGTGATCGCCTCGGGCTATCTGGGCGCGCTGCTGGTCGCCGGCAGTTTTCTCGCGGTCGGCTCGGCGATTTCGGCGCTGACCCGCAACCAGGTGATCGCCTTCGTGCTGTCGGTGGCGGTGTGCTTCCTGTTCGCCGCCGCGTCCTATCCGCTGGTGACCGATTTCCTCAACCAGAACGTGCCGCAGCTGGCCGCGATTGCCCGGCGCGTCGGCGTGATCGACCGGTTCCAGGATTTCGCCCGCGGCCTGATCGCGGCGCGCGACCTCGTGTATTTCGCGAGCTTCATCGGGTTCTGGCTGTTCCTGAACACGGTGATCGTCGATCTGAAGAAGGCGAGCTGAGACGATGAGCACCCCTGGACGCAGGTTCTGGACCTCTCTGGTCGGCGTGCTGGCCGCGCTTGCCATCGTGGTCGGGATCAACATGCTGGCCGATGCCCGGCTGGCTAACGTGCAGATCGATCTGACATCCCAGCGGATCTACACGCTCTCGCCGGGCACGCGCAGCGTGCTCACCGGGCTGAAGGAGCCGGTGACGCTGCGGCTGTTCTATTCCCACCGCCTGGGCAGCGTCGTTCCCGTCTATGGCGCCTATGCCGACCGGGTGCGCGAATTGCTGACCCAGTACGCGCAGCTCTCCGGCGGCAAGCTCAAGCTCGAACTGCTGGACCCCGAGCCGTTCAGCGACACCGAGGACCGTGCCCTGGCCTACGGGCTGCAGGGCGTTCCGATCGATCAGACCGGCGAGCAGGTCTATTTCGGCATCGCCGGCACCAATCTGGAAGACGACGAGCGCACGATCGGCTTTCTCCAGCCCGAGCGCGAGCGGTTCCTGGAATATGATCTGACGCGGCTGGTGCTGGAACTGTCCAACCCGGCGCGGCCGGTGGTCGGCGTGATGTCCTCGCTGCCGGTCGATGGCGATCCGCGCGGGATGATGATGCGCGGGCAGGGCGGCAAGCCCTGGACCTCGATCCTGCTGCTGCGCGAGACCGATACGGTGCGAACCGTGCCGCTCGATGCCCAGGTGATCGACAGCGACATCCAGGTGCTGCTGCTGGCGCAGGCGCAGAACCTGTCCGAGCCGACGCTGTATGCCATCGACCAGTTCGTGATGCGCGGCGGCAAGCTGATGGTGATGGTCGATCCCTACAGCGAGACCCAGGCGAACACGCCCGGTCCCGAAGGGATGCCGTCGGTCAATGTCAGCTCCGACCTCAAGAAATTGTTCGACGCCTGGGGCATCGTCTACGATCCGGGCGTGGTGATCGGCGATCTGGAAGGCGCCTGGCGGGTGCGCGGCAAGCCCGGCGATCGGGTGCAGGCGGTGGATTACGTCGCCTGGTTCAACATCCGTGACGGCATCTCCCACGATGATCCGGCCACTGCGGATCTGCAGCAGGTGACGGTCGCCGCACCCGGCGCGATCTCGAAGAAAGACGGCGCTGACATCACCTTCACGCCGCTGCTCACCACCAGCGCCCAGTCCGGCCCGATCAATCCCGACCAGCTGCGCATGCCCGATCCGGGCAAGCTGCTGGCCGAGTTCAAGCCCGACGGCATCCGCCGGGTGATCGCCGCGCGCATTCGCGGCCAGCTGAAATCCGCCTTCACCGGCCCGCCGGAGGCGCCCCAGGGCAAGCCGCGCCCGGCGGTGTTTCCGGACTACAAGGCCGCGACCGACGGGCCGGCCAATCTGGTGGTGGTGGCCGATACCGACATCCTGGCCGATCGTTTCTGGGTGCGGCTCGCGGATTTCTTCGGCCAGTCCCAGGCGACCCCGTTCAGCGATAACGGCCCCTTCGTCGCCAATCTGATCGGCACGCTGGCCGGCGGGGACGCGCTGATCGGCCTGCGCAGCCGCAGCGACAGTCTGCGTCCGTTCGATCTGGTGGACCGGATCCAGAAACAGGCCGAGCAGCGCTTCCGCCAGACCGAGCTGACCCTGCAGCAGCATCTGGACGAGACCGAGAAGAAGCTGAACACGCTGCGCCAGGGGGGTGCCGATGCCGCCGGCGGCAAGCCCGCGGCGGCTGCGATCCTCACCGAGGACCAGCGGGCCGAGATCGACAATGCCCGCCAGGAGATCGTGGCAACCCGGCAGAAGCTGCGTGGCGTGCAGCTCGATCTACGCCGCGACATCGGCGGTTTGGAGACGACCGTGAAGCTGCTCGATATCGCCGCGGTGCCGGTGCTGCTGACCCTGGTCGCGATCGGCATCGCCCTGTTGCGCCGCAGCCGCCGCGCGAGGGCCCGGGCATGAGGCCCGTCGCCGCCCTGGGGCTCGCCGCGGCGGGGATCGCCGCGGTCGCCGCCGGCTGGTATCTCGGCATCGCCCGCACACCGGCGCCGGTCGCGGTGATCGCCGAGGGCCGGCTGGTATTCCCCGACCTCGCCGCGCATCTCTCCGACGCGGCGCAGGTGGAGATCCTGCACCAGGACAAGGTCCTGACCTTCGTGCGCAAGGGCGAGGTCTGGGGCATCGCCGAGCGTGGCGGCTATCCGGTGCAGCCGGCGCGGCTGCGGGCGCTGCTGGTGGGGCTGGCGGAACTGCGCCTCTCCGAGCCCCGTACCGCCGAGCCCGCGCAGTTCGCCCGGCTGGGGGTCGAGGACCCGAAGGCAGCGACCTCGGGGGCGAGCCTGGTGCGGGTGCTGGACGCCCAGGGCAAGCCGCTCGCCGAGCTGATCGTGGGCCATACCAGGGCGCGGCCGGACAGCGCGGATTCCGTCTATGTCCGCCGCCAGGGCGAGGACCAGGCCTGGCTCGCCGACGGGCAGGTGCCGGTCGAGGGCGATGCCAATGCCTGGCTGCAGCGCGCTGTGCTCGACATCGCGCCCGACCATATCGCCTCGGTGAGCGTCACCCGCGGGACCGACCGGCTGGATTTCGCCCGCGATGGCGACCGGCTGGTGCTGAAATCCCCCGCCGATCATCCGCCGCTCGATGACACCAAGATCGCCGGTGTCGGCCAGGCGCTGGAGCAGCTGAACCTGACCGATGTGCGCCAGGCCGCCGACCAGCCGGGCGAGAAGCCGGCCGAGAAGCTGGGCGAGGCGAGCTATGTCACCACCGACGGGCTGAACGTGCACGTCACCGCCGAGCGCCGGTCCGACACGACCTGGATGCGGCTCGAGGTCAGCGGCGAGGCGGCCGCCAAGGACGAGGCCGCCCGGCTGTCGGCGCTGGTGGATGGCTGGGCCTATCGGTTCGGCGCCTGGAAGGAGCGGTTCCTGGTCCCCACGTTGGACGAGATGAAGGCGCCTCCCGGCCAGGCGTCGCCGGCCGGCGACGCATCCCCTCCGCCGCCGGGGCTCCCGCATGGCCTGCCGCCGGGCATGTCCCTGGCGCCACCCTCCGCGACGCCTCCGACCCCGGCTCGGTGAGCCCCCGCGAATACCCCGACCGGCCGCTGGTCGGCATCGGGGTGGTGGTGCTGAAGCCCGACGCGGTGCTGCTGGTCCGCCGCGGCCGGGCACCGGCGTTGGGGCAATGGAGCCTGCCGGGCGGAGCACAGAAGCTCGGCGAGACCGCCGAGGCGGCGGCGCATCGGGAACTGGCCGAGGAGACCGGCTTGGCGGTGGCGGGCCTCGTGCTGGCGGCGCATGTCGACAGTATCCATCGCGACCCGGACGGGCGGGTGCGGTTCCATTACACCATCCTGGATTTCGCGGCCCGCTTCGCGGGCGGCGAGCCGCGCCCGGGATCGGACGTGACCGAGACCGTCTGGGCGGGGTTCGACCGGTTCGAGGCGTTCGCCCTGTGGGACGAGGCGCTGCGGGTGATCGCTCTGGCGCGGCGCCTGCTGCCTTTTGCCTGACGGCCCGTCGGTCGCGGTTTCGCGTCCGGGGCGCGGACCGAGCGGGGGGAGCAGCCGCATCCGTATCCGCCGGCCCTCCTTGTCCTGACCGGGTGATCGTCTTTCGGCCGCGGGGGCGGTGGGGTGTGGGCCCTGTCGTGCTCGGGCTCCCTCCGGCGAGGACTGCGCCGGCAGCGGGCTTCTGCCCGCGGCGCCCGGGCCGCCATCGCGTGGAATTGCGACTCGGCCGGTGACCTAGTGTCCTGCCCTCGAAGTTCGCGGTTCCTCACCGCGAATTTCGGGGATAAGTAGGCCACTGAAAACAAAATTGCTCGGTAAAACAGAGAGTAAGGGCGGTGCCGGATCGTCTATCAGATCGGGCACCGCTCTAGGATGGCGGTTTGCGCGATCGCATGCTGGGATGTTTCACATGGCTTGTGCCCCCACGGGAAGACATGCTGCGGCGTCCGCCCGTTCACTGCGCTGACCGGCTGCTCACCCGACGCCTGACGATGTGTTGGTACGGATCTGGGACGATTGTGCGAGAGGTCTGCCGGTGTCGGCACAGCAGGAAGCAGGATTCTGACCATGGGCAAACGGACACGAACGCCACCCCAGCCGGATCCCGCGGCGGACTTGCTGGCGGCCGTCGGGGCGCAGCGATTCAGGACCATCCTGGCCGACCCCCCCTGGCAGTTCATCAATCGCACCGGCAAGGTCGCGCCGGAACATCGCCGGTTGAGCCGCTACGGCACGATGGATCTGGCCGCCATCTGCTCTCTGCCGGTGGCAGACGTGGCTGCGAGCACCGCGCATCTCTATCTGTGGGTGCCGAACGCCCTGCTTCCGGACGGTCTTCACGTTCTGCAGGCCTGGGGCTTCGAATACAAATCCAACATCATCTGGCATAAAATCCGCAAGGACGGCGGATCGGACGGCAGAGGTGTGGGTTTCTACTTCAGAAACGTAACAGAAATATTATTGTTTGGCACAAAGGGCAAGAATGCCCGCACTCTCGCTCCCGGTAGAAGTCAGGTGAATTTGATAGCAACCCGCAAGCGTGAGCATAGTCGCAAGCCTGACGAGGTCTTTCCTCTGATCGAATCCTGCAGCCCCGGGCCCCGGCTCGAGATTTTCGCGCGTGGCGTAAGGGAAGGCTGGGCGAGTTGGGGCAATCAAGCCTCGGAGGATTATGAGCCGACCTGGGACACCTATAGCCACAACTCAGCCTCCGAGCGGCGTCGGGGGCCGTCAGTGCCGATCCTGGCCGAGTAGCGCGTGCCGCGGATGATCCGGAGCTGAACGGTGTGAACCGGTCGCGGCGCTGAAAGCACTATCGCGTCAGGTTGTCTGCGACCGCGATAAGATGGCGCGCCGGAACAGAGATCTGGAGCGCGATCGGACCGCAGATCCGATCGAAGCCGGTGCCGATCGCATCGAGAGCGGTGCCCGACCTGACAGACGATCGGCCACCGCTCTTGCTTATTGTTCTGCCGAGCAACTTCATCCGATCAGACGATTCAATCAGACGATTCAATCTGATCGGCTGTTGCTCTCGGGCCGGTGCGGGGCGGCCTCTCCCTCCGGCGCCATTTTGGCGGTGGACCTGCCTTTCCGGGGCTTGCGCGCCTCCTTCGCCACGATGGCCGCTGCGACCGCCAGATCGCCGTCGTCCACATAGAGTCTGGGCGTGATCGCGAAGGTCAGGACCGGACAGCCGCCCCCGCCGCCACCTTCGAGCCGGGGCCAGAGCTTGCTGTGGTGGGTCGTCGAGTTCCCGTAGGACGCCCCTTTGCCCAGCCCATCGAACAGGGGCTGCAATTCGCTGGCACGGGTGACGATGATGCCCGCATCGATCGCCCGAAGGTCGAACAACAGGCGGAAATTGTTCAGATCGCGGTCGAAGAACGGATCCTTGTTGTTCCATTCGAGTTCGAGCGCCACGCGCCCCTTGCAGCAATCCACTTTATGCGTGGGCGTGACGTAGACATCGTCGCCGACGACGATCTTGGTCTCGAAACCCTTCTCCGCCCACCCGCGCGCGCCGAAAGCGGCGTTGATGCCTTGCGAGATCGGCGACAGGCCTCCGCCCGCTGTCATGATCTGGGACCGCAGCAGACGGAACTGACGCAGAACCTCGATGATGTCGTGCCACTCATCGGGGCAGGCCGTGGCCAGAACGCCGGCGGCATTCCGCCATTCCTTGACGTGATAGGCGTTCCGGAGGTCCTCGGGGACGAGATGCAGCGTTGACACGGGACTACGATCCCATGGGCCCGGCAGGCTGCCAACCGCTGGCTGGAACCTTTGCGGCCTGGCGAGGCTGGCGTCCTCCCCCTGCCCATCCGGTCCGGGTCACGTTTCCTTGAGACCTTGCTGCCAGGCTGACGCCGCTGTCCTTCGTGGCGCCATCGGGCTTGATCGCGGCGTGTGGACATGACATGCCCGTATCGTCCCTGGCGGCCCTATATCGTCTCTGGCGGCGCGCGAGCCCCACCGGCGCATCCTGGCCGGTATCGTTTTCACGTCCGGCTTATGACCGGCAGACAGGACCCATGCAGCCGAACAGCGATTCCCGGCGCCAGGTACGGCCTTCTGCTTCGGCGACCCCTGCGCCGCCGATCCGGGCCGGGGCGCGATGACCTCGCCGCGCTATCTCAGCGGCGTGGTGTGGTCGGCCCTGAACGCTGCCGCCGGGGTGCTGCTGCCCTTCGCCACCTTCATCTTCTTCGCCCGCACCGTGCCGGCGGCGGTGATCGGCGCGGTGGCGCTGGCCGTCTCGATCAGCGAGATCCTCAAGGGCTTCGGCATGCCCGGCCTGTACGAGGCGCTGCTGCAGAGCGACGAGGACCGCGAGCGCCGCCAGCAGACCGCGCAGGCGGTGATGCTGGGCGCCGGCATCGTGCTGGCGGTGGTCTATCTCGCCATTCTGGCCGCCTTCGCCCGCTCGGTCCCCGATGTCGCGGCGCATTTCTGGGCGCTCGCCACGATCGGCCTGCGCATCGTGATCGACCTCGCCACATTGCAGGCCCAGGCGGAGCTCGCCCGGCGCCTGTCCTACCGGCGGCTGGCGATGCGGGCCCTGGTCGGCAACACCGCCGCCGGGGCGCTCGGGGTCGCGGTCGCCTTCATCCTCGACCCGACCGCGGGGCTGATCCTGTATCAGCTCGGCCAGTCGGTGCTGGTGTTCCTCACCACGGTTGCCGGCACCGCCGCGATGGCGCGGCCGATCTTCCACCGCGACTGCTTCCGGGTGATGTCGCGAGAGGCGCTGCTGTCCTCCGGCGTGCGGCTGCAGGCGGCGACCATCAACAATCTCGACCAGATCATCATCGCCGGCCTGATCGGCAGCACCCAGCTGGCCTTCTTCAATCTGGGCAAGCGGATCGAGAACGCCTTCGTCACCGCTGCCGGCTCGTTCTCGGCGATCCTGTTCCAGCCGCTGTTCGCGACCCGTGGGGTGGAGGCGCGCCACGAGATGCTGGCCCGCGCCATCGCCGTGCTGACCATCATCCTCGGCCTGCCGATTGCGGTGTTCCTGGCCAACAGCGAGGTGCTGGTGGCCGGCGTGTTCGGGCGGCAATGGACCGCGGCGGCGCCGGTCGCGGCGGTGCTGGCCTGCAACGGCTTCCTGCGCGCCGTCGCCTTTGTGCCAGGGGCGCTGCTGTCGGTGTCGCGGCGCAATCGCCAGTTGCTCACCACCTCGATCGCCTCGGCCGCCGCCGGGGCGGCGCTGGTGTTCGCCACCGCGCCGTTCGGGGTGGTCTGGTGCGCGATCGCGCTGTGCGTCAAGCAGATGCTGGTGATCGGCTGGATGTCGGTCTATCTGCGTGAGGACGTGCCCCGGCAGGGGATGGTCTATGCCGCCGGGGTGGGCGTCCCCCTGGCGCTGATGCTGGCGGGCGCCCTCGCCGGGCGCTGGCTGGTCGGCCCGGCCGCCGCCGGCGCCGGCGCGGGCGCCCAGTTCCTGCTGCTCGCACTCTCGGCCCTGCCGGCGCTGCTGGCGGGGATGGCGTATTTCCTGCTGCATTTCCGCGCCAGCCTGCGCGACATGGTGCCCGGGCTGCGCCGCCGTGGGGCGGTCGGGTGAAGCTCGCCTATCTGGTCCATGATCTGGCCGACCCGGCGGTGCAGCGGCGCCTGCGCATGCTCGCCGGGTCGGCCGAGATCGCGCTGCTGGGCTTTCATCGCGGCGCCGACCCGCCCGACCGGGTTGGCGGGCTGGCGCCGGTGGTGCTGGGCCGCACCGGGGATGGCCGGTTCCTCCAGCGCATCGCCGCCGTGGCGCGCGCCGCCCTGGCCGCGCCCGGCTGGCAGCAGGCGGTCGCCGGGGCGGACGTGATCATGGCCCGGCAACTGGAGACCCTGGCGCTGGCAGCGCTCGCCCGTCGCCGCGTCGCGCCGGCCGCCAGGCTGGTGTTCGAATGCCTCGACATCCACCGCCTGATGCTGCGCCCCGGCCCCGCCGGCGGCGCGCTGCGGGCGCTGGAAGGGCGGCTGCTGCGCCGCTGCGACCGGCTGGTGGTCAGTTCGCCGGCGTTCCTGTCGCGCTATTTCGACCGCGTCCATCCGGCCCATCCGCCGGCGCTGCTGGGCGAGAACCGGGTGCGCGCCGCCGAGCTCGATCCCGCCGACCGCGCCGATCCCGACCGGCTGCGCGCCACCGCCCCGCCGCCGGGGCCGCCCTGGCGGATCGGCTGGTTCGGGGTGATCCGCTGCCGCCGCAGCCTCGATCTGCTGGCCGGGCTGGTGCGCGCC
>DAICZL010000068.1 GCA_027311165.1 bacterium | reverse complement strand
GCCCGGGCACTGGCGGGGCCGGCCGCATGGCGGCGGGATCGCTCTCAGTGCGTCGGCGAATCGCTTTGCGACTGCGGCTCCGCCAGTACGGCCGCGCAGCCCGCCGTCAGCGTGATGGTTCCGTCGTTGAAGGCGGTGATCGGCGGCGCGCTCACCGTCCAGTCGTCGAAGCCCTTGCCGGTGATCGGGCCGCCGACGACCTTCGAGAGCTGGGCATAGTGGTCGGTGACGCTCCCGCCGTTGTTGTAGGTGCCGTAGAAGCGCAGACTGCCGTGATCGGCGATGTAGTTGCCGCCCCAGCCGCCGAATGTGGTGGAATACCACGTGCCGCTGTTGGGAAAGCCGAGAATGCTGCCGGTGTGGGTGAAGACGAGGCATTGTGATGCCGTCACGACATGCGACGGCCCGCTGAGATAGGTGACGGTGTAGTCGCCGCTGAATGCTCCGGCGAAGGCCGGGACGGCGATTGTGGCGAACGGCAGCGTGAGCAGGGCCGCCCGCAGTGAGCCTGGTACTCGCATGGTCATCTCCCGATATTTTGTTTTGAGTGCAATACCATCTCATTATTGAGATGGCGTCGTCTTGGGGGCGTCCTCCGGATCGCCGCGCCGACGGGTCGCGAGATTCGCCGACCAGGCCGCCGGCACCGTTGCGGTATCGGAAGATGCGGTCCCACCGGCTTCCTACGATAAAACGATGCATATTCGGAATCAATTACATGTTACAATGCCGGGGAGATTGCACGCATGGCGCGGCGCGGCGAAGGACCCGGATCGGCCCGGTTCATCCGAACCCGTCGCCGTGCGGTGGTCTTGCGCAGCCGGATCGGTACCAGGGTGCATCGGGCGCCGGTGATGCGGCGCCGCTCTGACCATCGCCCACGCGCCGGACCTCGCCGCGATCGGCAGGTCGCCGGAGGATGGGGAAAGCGGCGCATTCGTCATGGGTTCGCAGCGAGCGCGACACGGGCCCGGTTCGGCTTCGACCCGAGATCGCGGTGAGGCCCAGCAGGCGCCGGCGGGTGGCGATGCTCCCCCGGCAGACGGGCAGGGTCCGATCGTGGTCCCGAGCGGGGGTCGTGGCCCCGAGCAGGGGCGTCCGGGCCGTTCGTCTCTCCGCCAGGACCGTCCCGTCCCGACGGGGCTTCAACAAAAGGTGATCCGCCAGCCGGTCGGTTCCCTTCGGATGATCCGATCCCTCGGACCGTCGGCAGCACCGATCCGTGCCGCAATGCGCGCCCGCCGCACCCGGTGGCCGGGGCCGGGCGTGCTCCCGCGCAGCCGGGCCACCGCCATCGGACCGCGAGCCGCCCCGCCCCGGGGCGTGCACCCCTGCCAGGGAAACTGCCGCAAGCGCCAGGTTGGTCTGCGTCCCTCCGCCACGGCGCCGGGCCATCTGCCGCGCGGGATAACAGGTGAAGCGGGGCCCCGAGGGAAGCGCCGTCCCTGCGGAAAGGGCGGACCCGCTTCCGTCCCTACCGCAGCGCAGCGAGGCGTGCTATTGGAATTCCTGGAATTTTTTGGAACCTATCGCGCGCGTATCGGGCCAGGCATATCCTTTCGTGGAGCATCGACATGGCGGAAATTCCGCAGACAGCCCGACCAGCCGATTATACCAAACCCGTGGCGCTCGTGCTGCAGGGCGGCGGCGCGCTCGGCAGCTACCAGGCCGGTGTCTATGAGGCGCTGGCCCAGGCCGACTACACGCCGAACTGGGTCGTCGGCATCTCGATCGGCGCGATCAACGCCGCGATCATCGCCGGCAACGCGCCGCAGCACCGTGTCGAAAAGCTGCGCGCGTTCTGGCGGGAAGTGTCGGCCCCGAGCTCCGTCTGGCCCGAACTGCCGAACGGGCCGCTGCGCGAAGCCCAGCGCCGGGCCGGGGCAGTGGCGGCGCTGCTGTTCGGCCAGCCAGGCTTCTTCCAGCCGCAGCCGCCGCTCGCCTGGATCACGCCCGATCCGCCGACCAGCTACTACCGTACGGCCGCGTTGCGCGGCACGCTGGAACGGCTGGTCGATTTCGACCGTATCAATTCCCGCGAGACCCGCTTCTCGGTCGCGGCCACCAATGTGCGGACCGGCAATTTCGCCTATTTCGACAATACCACGACGCGGATCCGGCCCGAACACGTGATGGCCAGCGGCGCGCTGCCGCCCGGCTTCCCGGCGGTGGAGATCGATGGCGAGCAGTACTGGGATGGCGGGCTCGTCTCCAACACCCCGCTGCTGCAGGTGATGCAGTCGGTGCCGAGATCGAGCCGGCTGATCTTCCAGGTGGACCTGTTCCCTGCCAGGGGGAAGCTGCCGCGCACGCTGGACGAGGTGACCGAGCGGCAGAAGGATATCGGCTATTCGAGCCGCACCCGTCTCGGCACGTCGATGTTCCGCATGATGCACGATGTCAGCCACAACGTGAATGCGCTGCTTGAACGCCTGCCGGCGGAGCTGAAGGAGACGCCGGAGGCGCATTTCCTGCGCCGCATCGCCTGCGTCACCACCATGGACATCGTCCATCTGATCTATCGGCCCGTCGAGCCGCAGGGGCCGGCCAAGGATTTCGAGTTCAGCCGTCAGACCATGCAGAGCCGCTGGGACACGGGGAAGGGCGATGCCGCCCGCGCGCTCGCCCATTCGCCCTGGCTCGCGCCGATGCCGCCGAACAAGGGCGTGCGCATTTTCGATGCTGGCGCGGAACTGCATGCGGCCGCCGAATGACGTGCCCGCCCTGCCTTGCGGCCCAGCAGGAACCGGGCGCCGAAGCGGGGCGTTGACCGGCATATCCAGCCCCATCGCCTGCCAACCGGAGACAGTGAGATGAAAGCCGACCAGGTGCGCAGCACGGCCTTCGCGATGCCGCTGACCAGCCCCGCCTATCCGCCCGGGCCCTATCGTTTCGTCAATCGCGAATATCTGATCATCACCTACCGCACCGATCCCGACGCGCTGCGCGCCGTGGTGCCCGAGCCGCTGGAGATCGTCGAGCCGCTGGTGAACTATGAATTCATCCGCATGCCCGACAGCACCGGCTTCGGCGACTACACCGAAACCGGCCAGGCGATCCCGGTGCGGCTCAACGGCGTCGCTGGCAGCTACACCCATGCGATGTTCCTCGACGACGAGGCGCCGATCGCCGGGGGGCGCGAGCTCTGGGGATTTCCGAAGAAGCTCGCCAGCCCGAAATTCGCCGTGGAAAGCGACGTGCTGGTCGGCACGCTGCATTATGGCAGCGTGCTCTGTGCGGTCGCCACCATGGGCTACAAGCACCGCAAGCTCGATCCCGCGCCGCTGCTCGCCTCGCTCGCCCGGCCCAATTTCCTGATCAAGATCATCCCCCATGTGGATGGCACCCCGCGGATCTGCGAGCTGGTGCGCTACGGGCTGGAAGACGTGACGATCAAGGGCGCCTGGACGGGGCCCGCCGCGCTCGATCTGCATCCGCACGCGATCTGCGACGTGGCGAAGCTGCCGGTGCTGGAAGTGGTCTCGGCCAGCCATTTCGTCGCCGATCTGACGTTGGGGATGGGCAGCGTGGTTCATGACTATCTGACGGGCGCATGAAAGAACCCGCCAGGTCTCTGCCCGAGCGGTCCCGTGGGATCCGCCTATCCCGGGGAGTAGCCCCCAGGGAAAGCGATCTGGGGCCTCTGCCCCCCAGGGAAAGCGATCTGGGGTCTCTGCCCCAGTGGAGTCCCCGATGGGTGATGGGGGCGAAGCCCCTGGCCTTGCCTTCGCCAGCCGCATGTCTCCACCACGTCCGATCCAGAAAGGAAACCATCTATGTCTCGTTTTGACGGCAAGGTAGCCATCGTCACCGGCGCGGCGAGCGGCATCGGCAAGGAGATCGCCATCCGCTTCGCCGCCGAGGGCGCGAAGGTCGCGATCGCCGATCTCAACGCCGAAGCGGCGAACGCGACCGCGGCGGAGATCGGCCACGGCGCCATGGGGGTCGCGATGGATGTGAGCGACGAGGCGGCGGTGGAGAAGGGCGTGGCCGCGGTCGCCGCCGCCTACGGGCGGATCGACATCCTGGTGAGCAATGCCGGCATCCAGATCGTGGCGCCGCTGGAAAGCTTCCCCTTCGCCAAATGGAAGCAGCTGCTGTCGATCCATCTGGAC
>DAICZL010000067.1 GCA_027311165.1 bacterium | reverse complement strand
GCCCGGGCAGGACACGCCCGAGCAGGACACGCCCGAGCAGGCCAAGCCCGAGCAGGCCGGGCCAGAATCGGGGGGGCGCCGGGAAGAGACGACGAAACACTCCCGCCCCGGTGCGGCCGGTTGCCGCCAGACCCGGCGACGGCGCGGCGGGGCGGGGTTGGGTCATCCTGGCGCCAGCAGGAAGTCGCGGATGGCGGCGATGCTCGGGGCGTCCATCAGCGCCGGCGCGTGGCCGGCCTCCTCCACCACCAGCCCCCCCGCGCCGGTCTCGCACATGCGCGCGAAGGTCAGCGCATCGAGCAGATCGCTGCGTTCGCCGCGCACCAGCAGCACCGGGATGTCGACCGCCTCCCAGAAATGCCACAGCTCGATATCGGCCGGCGGGGTGGCGCGGAAACTGGCCGCGACCGCCGGATCGTAGTGCAGCGCCACCCGTCCGTCCGGCAAGGCGCGGGCGCTGGTGCGGGCGAGATGCGCCCAGTGGGCATCGCTGAGCGCCCCGAAATCCACGTTGACGACGCGCAGATGCGATTCGAGCGCCCCGAGATCGGCGAATTCCATTTTTATGCCGACATAATCACCGATCCGGCGCAGCGCCGCCTCCGGGATGAACCCGCCGATATCGTTCAGCACCATCCGGATGATCGGCTGGCCCGGCGCGGCGGCGATCGCCATGCCGCAGATGCCGCCGAGCGAGGTGCCCACCCAGGAGACCGGCTTCCCGATCGCGGCCAGCAGATGCGAAAGCGCCTGCACATAGGCCGAGGGATCGTAGAGCACGGGATCATCGAGCCATTGCGATGCGCCGCGCCCCGGCAGGTCGGGACAGACCACACGGAAGCGATCTGCCAGGGCCTGCGCCAGAATGTCGAAATCCCGCCCCGTACGGGTCAGCCCGTGCACGCAGACCAGCACATCCTCGGCGGCGGGATCGCCCCATTCCACATAGGCCATTCGGCGGAAAGCGCCGGCCAGCAGATAGCGGATCTCGCCCGCACGTGGCTCCATCGCAACGCCCCCCTCGCTGCCGCCCCCGAGGGCGGGCGGATTTGACTTGCCCAGGCCGGTATGGTCTTGATCGCGATCGGTCTTCCAGCCGGGCAAATGATCCGCGCGCCCGGCAGGCGCGTCAACCGCCCGCCGGCCGCGCAAGCCGGGGTGAGCAGGCCCCTACCCCAAGCCGCGAGGAGAGCCGCCGTGATCGACCCCGCGCTCTATGCCGGCTTCATCCTCGCCACCTGCGTGCTGATCATGATCCCGGGGCCGAACATGGCCCTGATCGTGGCCAACAGCATGGCCTATGGTGCACGCTACGGGCTGATCACGGTTGCCGGCACCACTTCGGCGATGGTGCCGCAATTGCTGCTGACCGGGCTCGGGCTCAGCGGGGCGCTGGCGATGCTCGGTCTGTGGTTCGCCTGGCTGCGCTGGGCGGGCGTCGCCTATCTGCTCTATCTCGGCATCCGCCAGTGGCGCGCCCCGCCGCTCGACCTCTCGCAGGCCAGGGCGCAGCCCAGATCGGCGATGGCGATCTACCGCCGGGCGCTGCTGGTTTCGCTGACCAACCCCAAGACCCTGCTGTTCTACGGCGCGTTCCTGCCGCAGTTCATCTCGCCCCAGCGTGACCCGGCGGCGCAGATGACCGTGCTCGCGGTCACCTTCGTCACGGTGGCGGTGGTGCTCGACAGTCTCTGGGCCCTGCTCGCCGCCCGCGCGCGCTTCCTGCTCGGCCGGCACGGCCGGCTGCGCAACCGGATCTCGGGCGGGCTGCTGATCGGCGCCGGCCTCGGGCTCGCGCTCGCGCATCGGCGCTGAGCCGGTCACGACCGGCTCGCGTCACGCCGTGTCCCTCCCCCCTCCCGCGCCTGGGGGGCGGCGTCGT
>DAICZL010000064.1 GCA_027311165.1 bacterium | reverse complement strand
GTTGAATACCGTATAGCCGCGCAGCAGGTAAACGTCGCGCTCCTCCGTGATCCCCTCCTCGTTCATCTGCTTGAGGCTGAGATTGTTGGCATACACCACCGGGGATCCGGATTCCCCTTTGCGCACATGACCGCCCAGCTCCAATGCCTGGCGGTAGGTCATCCAGTGGGCCGACTGATACCCCTTGTCGATCGCCTCCGACCAGAGCAGCAGGATATTGATGCCGCGATAGGCTTCGCCGTTGTACCGCATCGGGACGGTGATCCGAGCCGCTGCCGTCCTGCATATTCCGGTCGATCGTGAACACTGTTTCCAACGCATCGTGAACGCGAATTCCAGACGATCGTGAACAACGATTCCAGCGTCATCGTGAACGTTTTTCAGCGTCCGGTGGAATGTTGATGACGATGCCGTGCCGGCATCGATGCGGGTGAAAACGGCGATGGGAATCACCGCGTAGACCGGTGCGGCGCCGGCGGATGGCTCGGCTTGGGCATGATGCGGTCCCCCATTGGACCTGAAAGCCCCCGTGACCAAGACCCGACGACGACGATGCCTGTGCTGCCGCCAGTTATTTACCTGCGACCCGCGCCTGCGGCATCGCCAAAAGTACTGTTCCGAGCCGAAGTGCCGGGCGGCGAGCAAGCAATCGAGCCAGCGACGCTGGCTGCGCAAACCCGACAACGTCGATTACTTTCGCGGCGAACAGCAGGTGGACCGCGTGCAGGCGTGGCGGGTGCAAAACCCCGGATACTGGCGAAAACCGGCCCTAATCGGGGAACCGTTACAAGAGATGATAATGGCGCAAGCTGATGATCCGATTGAGAAATCAGGCTCCTTAGCGTTACAAGAGATGAGACCGGTCCAAATCCCTGATCTGCGGGAGAAAAGCGAGTCACTACGGGCATCTCCGCTACAAGATTCGATGTCATGACGCGGGCCTGAAGGCAAGAATCGTCGGCGCTCACCACCACACAGGATGCGTCGCCGATGTCGAACCCGAGAATCTCCGTCAGCCAGTTGAAGCAGCTGATCCAGCTGCGCGCGAACCAGTTGACGACGCGCGCGATCGGCCGCTCGCTGTCGCTCTCGCAGGGGGCGGTGTCGAAGTACGGCCGTGCGGTGCTCGCGGCCTGCGGTACCTGGGAGGCGGCGCTGGGCCTGGAGGAGACGGAGTTGGAGCGGCGGGTGTTCGCCGAGCGCCGGTTGCGCCCGGCGCCGACCACCACGGACCCGGACTGCGCCTGGATCCACACCGAGATGAAGCGCCACAAACACGTGACGTTGCAGCTGTTGTGGGAGGAATATCACGGGGTCCACGGCGACGCGGCGCTGCGTTACAGCGCCTTTTGCGAGCGGTACCGGCAATGGGCGAGGCGGTTGCAACGCTCGATGCGCCAGCGGCACTTCGCCGGCGAGAAACTGTTCGTCGATTACGCGGGGCGCTCGGTGCCGATCTTGGGCGCCTCCTGCGAAGAGGCCTTCCGGGCCTCGCTCTTCGTCGGCGCCTTGGGCGCGAGCGGCTATGCCTATGCGGAGGCGACGCGCACGGCGACGTTGCCGGACTGGCTCGGCAGCCACGTGCGGATGCTGGAGTTTTATGGATCGAGCCCGACGATCCTGGTACCTGACAACCCGCGAGTCGGGGTGACGAAGGCGGATCGCTACGAACCGGAGCTGCAGCGCTCGTATGAGGAAATGGCCGGACATTTTGGGATTGCAGTGATCCCGGCTCGGCCGTATCGGCCGAAGGACAAACCGAAGGCGGAGCTCACGGTATTGCTGGTGTGTCGCTGGATACTCGCGCGGCTGCGGCATCAACGCTTCTTCAGCCTGGACGAACTCAATGCGGCGATCCGCCCGCTGCTCGATCGACTGAACGACCGGCCGTTCCAGAAGCTGCCGGGCTCCCGCCGCTCGATGTTCGAGTCGCTCGACCGCCCGGCCATGCGTGCGTTGCCGACGACCCGGTATGTGTATGCCGAGTGGAAACGCGTGCGCGCCGCCTTCGACTACCACGTCGAGATCGACCGCCACTACTACAGTATCCCGCACGCCCTCGTCGGGCAGGAGCTCTGGGCCCGCTTCACCGCCGCCACGGTCGAGGTGTTCCACTGCGGCCAGCGGGTCGGCAGTCATGTCCGTTCCTACCAGCGCGGGGCGCACACGACGGAGCCTGCGCACATGCCCAAATCCCACCGCGAGCATGCGCAGTGGACGCCCACCCGGCTCATCCACTGGGGCGCCTCGATCGGCACGAACACCGGCGCGGTGGTCGAGCATCTCATCAAGAGCAAGGCCCACCCCGAGCAGGGGTATCGAGCCTGCCTGGGGCTGCTCGCCCTCGCGCGGCAGTACGGCAATGGCCGGCTCGAGGCGGCGAGCGCCCTGGCTGTGAAGTTACAAAGCCCGAGCCGCAAGAGCGTGCTGTCGATCCTGAAGACCGGCCGCGACCAGCACCCGGCGGCGCCCACCGAAGAACTCGAACTTGACCTGCCAGCGCACCCGAACGTGCGCGGCCCGACGTACTACCACTGAAATCGATCCACACACACGGAGCCCTCATGTTGACTGAAAATACCTTGGAAACACTGCGATCAATGAAACTGCACGGCATGGCGCAGGCCCTCGAGCACCAGCGCGAGACGCCCGACACCCACGCGCTCGCCTTCGAGGAACGCTTCGGTCTGCTCGTCGATCGGGAACGCCTATACCGGCAGAATGGCCGCTACCGCGGGTTGCTGCGCGAGGCGCGGCTCAAAGCCTCCCAGGCCTGCGTCGAGGACATCAGCTACAAGCCCGGTCGCGGACTCGAGAAGTCGCAGATCGCCGCGCTCGCCGACGGCGCCTGGATCCAGCGTGGACAAAACTTACTCGTCACAGGACCGACCGGGTCGGGAAAGACTTGGATCTCGTGTGCGCTCGCCCATCAAGCGTGTCGGCAGGGCTTACAGGGCCGGTACTGGCGCGTGCCGCGGTTGTTCGAGGAAATCCGCACCGCCCACGGCGACGGTAGCTACTTGAAACTCCTCAAGCGCCTCGCCAAAGCTCCCGTCTTGATCCTGGATGACTGGGGCCTGATCGCTCTGAGCACCCAAGACCGTGCCGACCTGCTCGAAATCCTCGACGATCGCCTGAACGTGCGCTCGACGGTGCTCTGTAGCCAGTTGCCCGTGGATAAATGGCACGCCTATCTCGGTGAGCCGACTTTGGCGGATGCCATCTTGGACCGCCTGGTTCACCACAGCCACCGCATCGAGCTCAAGACCGGGGGCGACTCGCTGCGAAAGTCTCTGGGGTTGCCGAATCCGCCGACTCCGCCCGAGACTTCAGCGGAAACTAAGCCGCGAAAGTGACCGTCGGCGTCGATGGTGCGCGAATCCGATCACGTCATCGCTGGAATCCGTCGGCTATCGATCTCATCGTGAACACTTGACCGGAAGTGGGGGGG
>DAICZL010000062.1 GCA_027311165.1 bacterium | reverse complement strand
GCCCGGGCGCTCCACCCCGGGCGGCGTCAGGAAAACATGCCTGGGCCTGAGATCAGCCGACGTTGGGCGTGACCCCTGAAGGGAGCACCGGGCGCTGCCCGGACCCGCCAGAGGACCCGCCAGAGGCCGGGTCCCTGGCCCTGCCCTCCCTCAGCCCAT
Source organism: bacterium (assembly GCA_027311165.1). GTDB lineage: Bacteria > Pseudomonadota > Alphaproteobacteria > Acetobacterales > Acetobacteraceae > DAICZL01. The sequence continues at coordinate 2,024 of DAICZL010000062.1, read as the reverse complement.
CGGCACCGTGCGCAAATGCCGCGACACGTGGTCCTGCGCCAGGAATACCATCCGTCCGCCATCGGCGGCACTGATCATCATCATATCGCCGGCGGCCAGCATATCGGCGGCATCGGCGAAGAAGCCCGGTTCGGTGGTGGCGTCCAGCCCCTCGGCGGCGCCCTTGTAGTGCCAGAGGGTGAAGCCGTTGGCATAGGCCAGCACGGAGAGGTTGCGGAGCGCGAAGGCCATGGCGCTTGTGTCCTTGCAGGGGGCTGAAAAAAAAGGGCCGCTGCGGCAGAACCGCAGCGGCCCTCAAGTCTGGGAAGGAGGAGATCAGCAGGCGCACCTCGCCCGTTGACCAGGCGATCTAACCGTGTAGCGGATCCTGCGTCAAGGACTTTTTTCCTATAAAATCGAGTCTGCGCTGATCAGGCAATGATGCCTTTGACCCGCAGCGACCACTCCAGGCGGTCCAGCGCCTCACGCCACAGCTTCCAGTCGCAGCGTTCGGTCGCATAGGCGGGGTTCGGCGCCACCCCCCGCTCGCCCCAGATGCGCAGGATGCGGGCATGCACCAGATCGATGCGACGGCGGCGATAGAGCTGATCCAGACACTTCACCACGTCATCAGGCTCGCAAGGACGGCAGACCACCCCCTGATTGGCGGTGTAGCGGGCGCCTTCGCGCCGCGCGGTCAGGGCGGATAGCGTCCAGAACCAGGCTTCCTCGGCATTGCGGAACGGTTCCGTGCGCGGCCGCGGTGCCGGACGCTGGGGACGGGCGGACGCGGCGGTCCGGACGGTGCTGGCCATGAGTGCTCTCCTGACACTTGGTATAGAACTGGTTAAGAAGATGTAACCATGGGTTGCATTTCGGCGCAAGCAGACTCTCTGGTGTCTTTTCCTATTTCCTTCGCGCCCAATTCCTAGGACACTCCGCCTATCCAGACCAAGGCCGGTCTGGCCAACCCGAACCGGTGCTGTCGCTGCAGATGAGGCACGAAGAAATCTGGCGCGCGCTCGATACCCTGGCGGCCGAGCATGGCCTGTCCGCCTCCGGCCTCGCCCGCCGGGCAGGGCTGGACGCCACCACTTTCAACCCCTCCAAACGCCGGATGCCGGACGGGCGGGCCCGCTGGCCCAGCACCGAAAGCATCGCCAAGGTGCTCGATGCCACTGGCGCCTCGATGGAGGCGTTTGCCGGCCTGATCACCGGCGGGCGAGCGCTGCCGAGCGGCGCGGCGCGGGCGGCGTCCCGGCGGGTGCCGCTGATCGGCTTCGCCCAGGCCGGCACCGAAGGATATTTCGATGATGGCGGCTATCCGGTCGGCGGCAGCTGGGACGAGGTGGGACTGCCGGAGGTCGCCGATCCCAACGCCTATGCGCTGGAGATCGCCGGCCAGTCGATGGAGCCGGTGTTCCGCGACGGCGATCTGGTGATCGTCTCGCCCGCCGCGCCGGTCCGCCGTGGCGACCGGGTGGTGGCGCGCACGCTCGAAGGCGAGGTGATGGCCAAGGAACTCGCCCGCCGCTCGGCCCGCCGGGTGGAGCTGAAAAGCCTCAACCCCGAGCACCCGGACCGCAGCTTCGACCTCGCCGAGATCGCCTGGATCCACCGTATCCTCTGGGCCAGCCAGTAGAACTGGACCCGCTGCCCGACGGGCATTATGCTGGAGTAGAAATAACGCCTGGGGATGCACAGTCACCACCGCCCGGGTAAGGAGATCACGATGAAGCTCAGCGCCCGCAACGTGCTCAGGGGCACGGTGACCGCCGTCCACAAGGGCGCCACCACCGCCCATGTGCAGATCGATGTCGGCGGCACCATCGTGACGGCTTCGATCACCAACGAGGCGGTCGATGAACTCGCCCTGGCGGTCGGCATGGCGGCCTCGGCGGTGGTCAAGGCCTCCGACGTGATGATCGCCATCGACTGAGGCTGGCACAGCCCGGCCCGGCGGCCGGATTGGCCCGACAGGCGGGCCCCACCATCGGGCGGGGGCGCCCCCGGACCGCCCGCGCGCGCCCATCGCCCGCGCGCGC
>DAICZL010000058.1 GCA_027311165.1 bacterium | reverse complement strand
CCGGGACCCTGCACCCGATGCCAGCACGCGTCGGCTGCGGAAGATGGGTCCCCCGGGCCCGCCATTGTCGCACCTCCCCAATTCCGAACGGTCCGATCCCGAATAATCCCAATCCGGACGATCAAGGAGTCTCGTTACGTGTTCAGGCTGAAGCTCTTCGCCGTCCTGCTGGCTCTGGCGCCGATGCTCGCCCATGCGGGCCAGGTGGCGGAGCGGGTGAAGGCCGCAGGGTCGCTGCCCTGCGGCATCATCATGGCGCTCAACGATTTCACCAAGGACGATACCCACGGACCGACCGACGAGTTCGGCACCGATATCTGCCGCGCCGTCGCCGCCGCCCTCTTCGGGGATCCCGACCGCGCCCGCATCGACGGGTTTGCGGACGAGGCGAGAGGCTACCAGGCGCTGCAATCAGGCAAGATCGAGTTGCTGGTCGGCGTCTCTCTGCGGCCCGGCCTCGCGAAGCGCTACCAGGCGGCATTCGGCCAGCCGGTGTTCTTCGATGGTCAGGGCTTCATGGTCCATGCCCGGTCCGGCATCGCGAGGCTCGCCGATCTGGCCGGCAAGCAGGTCTGCTTCATCGGCGGCACGGACGCCGAGGCCACCGCCATGGCCACCTTCGAGCGGCACGGCATCAAGGTCCTGCCGTTTCCGTTCGAGGAGATGGGCGAGATGGAGGCCGCTCTGGTGGCCGATCATTGCCAGGCCGAAACTCACGACGTGAGCACCCTGGCCGCCGATCGCGCGGGCTTCCACAGCCGCGTGCACGACTTCTCCATCCTGGCCGAGCAGATCACGCTCGATCCGCTGGTGCCCGCCGTGCCGGCGAACGATACCGACTGGCTGGCGATCGTCGACTGGACGATGCACGCCCTGGTCCAGGCCGAAATCAGCGGCATCACGCGCGCGAACGTGGAGCAGATGCGCAACAGCACCGATCCCACCATCAGCACGCTGCTCGGCACGCGCCGTGGCCTGGGCTACACGCTCGGCCTGCCGGACGACTGGGCGCTGAAGGCGATCAAGGCGGTCGGCAATTACGGCGAAGTGTTCGACCGCGATCTCGGCGAGGGTTCCGAATACGGCCTGGCGCGCGGCGTGAACCGCCCCTGGACCGAGGGCGGCCTGCTCTGGTCGCCGCCGTTCCGCTAGTGTCCTGCCCCCGAAGTTCGCGGTTCCTCACCACGACCTTCGGGGACCAGCAGGCCACTGAAACCAAAGAGCCGATGTCCCGGTTCCGACCACATTTCAATGCTGCGAATTTCGGAATCGGGACACAAGAGCGGTAGCCGGTCTGACCGTCTACCGGCCCCCGCTCTTGCTGGTTGTTTTGCCAAGCGACGTTATCCGGTCGGATGGGTCCATCCGATCGGATGTTGCGCCAGGCGCGCGAGGGCGGGGGCCGACGCAGGGGCGCAGTCCGGGCAGGAAGCCCGGGGTGCCGCCCCGGACCCGGCCGGTCAGCAGCGCGCCCCGGACCCGGTCTCCGCCGGCGGCACTGCGATGCCGCCCGCGCGGAGGGGTCGGGGCAATTCCCGCGCCGCCTGCGCGTCCACCCTGGCGCGAGACCCGTTTTGGTGGTCTGATCCTTTCATCCGCCCGGCCGAGGCGGGCAGACAAGACAGACGGGGGGACGCATGCAGTTCAGTCGCGAACAGCTGTTGGAAGCGTATCGGATGATGCGCACCATCCGCGACTTCGAGGAGCGGGTGCACGAGGAATTCTCGGCCGGCGGCATCCCCGGCTTCGTGCATCTCTACGCCGGCGAGGAAGCCTCGGCGGTGGCCGTATGCATGAACCTCGACCAGCGCGACAAGATCGCCTCCACCCATCGCGGCCACGGCCATTGCATCGCCAAGGGATGCGACGTGGACGGGATGATGGCCGAGATCTTCGGCAAGGATACCGGGCTGTGCGGCGGCAAGGGCGGGTCGATGCACATCGCCGACCTCTCCAAGGGGATGATGGGCGCCAACGGCATCGTGGGTGGCGGCCCGCCGCTGATCTGCGGCGCGGCGCTCACCGCCAAGACCCTGAAGACCGGCGGCGTCGCAGTGGCCTTCGTGGGCGACGGCGCGTCCAACCAGGGCACCACGCTGGAAAGCTACAACCTGGCCAAGGTGTGGAACCTGCCGGTGGTCTTCGTGGTCGAGGACAACGGCTACGCGGAATCCACCCCGAGCGGCTGGTCGGTTGCCGGCAGCCAGCTCAAGCGCGCCGAGGCCTTCGGCATGCCCGGCTATCTGGTGGACGGGATCGATTTCTTCGGCATCCACGAAGCCGCGCGCGAAGCGGTGGAGCGCGCCCGCGCGGGCGGCGGCCCGTCGCTGATCCATGCCAAGCTGCACCGGTATTTCGGCCATTTCGAAGGCGACGCCATGACCTATCGCGGCCCCGGCGAGGTCGAGATGCTGCGGCGGGAACGCGACCCCCTCACCCATTTCCGCCGCCGCGTCACCGAGGCCGGGCTGCTGGAAGCCGGCCAGCTCGACCAGCTGGACACCAAGGTGAGGGCCGAGATCGACGACGCCGTGACCCGCGCCAAGGGCGCGCC
>DAICZL010000052.1 GCA_027311165.1 bacterium | reverse complement strand
GGCGCGCCTGGCTGGGGACCGTCCGGCGCGCGGCCGAGGCCGAGGGGATCGGCTGGGCGCTGTGGGGCTATGACGACAGCATGGGGGGCGGCGTGCTGCCGGCGGGGCGGGGGCAGACAGCTGCGCCGCTCGATGCCGGCGTGCTGGCGGCGCTCGGCCTGGATCGCGGTGCCTCGCCGGCAAGCGCGTCGGGGGCTGCCCCCTAGCGGAGCAAGGCCAGGGCCCCGGCTTCCATGACCCATGGCGGGAAATCCCCCGGTGCCCCAGGCCTCTGGCGGGTTCAAGACGGGATAGGGGGGCTGGCCCCTGGCCTCGCCTGGTGCTAGCGCCGGCTCGCCGCCGCCCGGATCTTGCCCGGCGCCGGAGCTTCCTGTTTTCTGCCGCGTGGCGCGGCAACAGCAACTTTTCCCGACCGAGCCGCGTTGCAGGACCAACCAGAGGAGAGACCGTGATGCGTTCCCTGCTGCTGTCCGTGACATTGCTGGGTCTGACCGGGATGCCGGTTCTGGCCCAGACCACGCCGCCGGCGATCGACCAGAATGCCGGGGCGAGGCCGGGTAACGAGATCGGCACCGGCAATTCGCTGCCGCTTTCGGACCGCGCCAGCAACATCACCGATGCCGATACCCGTTCCGTCATCGCCCCGCGCCTGCCGAGCCCGGATGTGTCCGATGACGCGGCGCCCAAGAAATTCCTGATGGCGGCTCGCCAGGCGCTGGCGGCCGGGCGCACCGGCGAGGCGCAGGAGGCGCTGGAGCGGGCCGAGACCCGGCTGCTCAGCCGGTCGGTCTCGCCCTCGAAGGTCCGTGAGGCGAGCAACAACCAGGCGATCGCCGATATCGGATCGGCCCGTCGGGCGCTCGCGGCCGGACAGCGCAGCGAGGCGGTGCAGAGTATCGAGGCAGCGGTGAGCCAACTGGGCAGCTGATGGCCGGCACCCGGCGCGGGGAGTGGGCCCAGGGACACTGCGCCCCATCCTCGCCATCCGCCGGGGCCTTGGTGGCGACCCCGTGTCGAGGGGGCGTCCGATCAACGGCGCCGCTCAGCCCGAGCCCCAGGCGGGTCGGCGCCCCAGTCTGACCAGCACCCAGTCTGATCCGCGCCCAGTCTGATCCGCGCCCAGTCTGACCAGCGCTCAGTCTGACCAGCGCTCCGGGATGAACAGCGCCCCAGTATCACCGGCGCCCGAAGCTGGCCAGAGCCCGAACCTCACCGGCGCCCCACGCTGACCGGCGCCCCCGTCTGACCGGCGCCCCCGTCTGACCGGTGCCCCAGGATGACCAGCGCCCCAGTCTGACCAGCGCCCCAGTCTGCCGCAGGATCGGGCGAGGGCCAGATCCGACCGCCCGGGATTGACCGGCCTGTCTGATCCGGGCGCGGACGGCCGGTCCGGGATCAGGCCAGCTCGGCGAGCCGGGCGAGCAGGAAGTCGCGGAACACCGCGACCCGTTTGGAGTGGCGGAGTTCCTCGGGATAGACGAAGAACACGTCCACCTTGGGCGATTTCAGCTCCGGCAGCAGCAGCACCAGACCCTCGGTCTCCGGGCCCATATAGTCGGGCAGGGCGGCGATGCCGATGCCCGAGCGCACTGCTTCCAGGATCGCCTTCAGGCTGTTGACCTCCAGCAGGGCGCGGCGGGGGTTGCCGGGTCGGCGCCCGGCCTCGGCCAGCCAGTTGATGTCGGCGACCGGGGGATGATACTCGCCGAACAGAACCAGCCGGTGTTGGTCGAGATCCTCGGCGCGCTGGGGCTTGCCATGGCGCTGCACATACTCGGCCGAGGCCAGGATGTTCCAGTTGATCGTCATCAGATGCCGCTGCACCAGGTCGGGCTGCTTGTGGGGGTGCATGCGGATCGCGACATCGGCCTCACGCATCGCGAGATCGAGATCGGTGTCTTCCAGCAGCAGCGTCATCGACACGTCCGGATAGGCGCTGAGGAAACCCTGCAGCCGCGGGGCGAGCCAGGTGGCGCCGAAGGCCACGGTGGTGGTGACCTTGAGCCGCCCGGCCGGCTTTTCCTTGCTCTCAGTCAGCAGCGCCTCGGTCATCGCGAGCTTGGCGAACACCTCGCGCACGGTGCGGTTCAGCGCCTCGCCCTGCTCGGTCAGGATCAGGCCGCGCGCGTGGCGGTGAAACAGCGGTACCGCCAGGGCTTCCTCGAGCGCCGAGATCTGGCGCGAGACCGCCGACTGGCTGAGATTCAGCGTGTCTCCGGCATGGGTGAAGCTGCCGGCCTCGGCCACCGCGTGGAAGACGCGCAGTTTGTCCCAGTCCATGGTTCCGTCCCTCAACTGCCGTCCCAGCACCGGGCGTCCCGCCATCCGGAGGCGGGAGAAGCGACTCTGACCGCTGATACAGTCTGAACCAGTCGGCGCGGCGCGCCAACAACTGCGGCGGGCACGGATGGAAGAACGCCAATCCGCCCGCCCCCGTATGGCCGTCCCCATC
>DAICZL010000039.1 GCA_027311165.1 bacterium | reverse complement strand
TTTGACCGGCTCTCCGGAGGAAATTCGCAAGGTAGCCAATGCCTACAAGGCGTTTTATGCGAAAGTGCCGGCTGAGCGGGACGGGGAGTATTCGATCGACCATGCCGGCGTCATCTATCTGATGGGCCGCGATGGCGAGTATCTCGGCTTCATGCCGCCGCAGACCAGTCCCGACCGGCTGACGGAAGTGTTGCGCAAGTACCTGGCGAAGTAACAAAGCCGGTTTCGCGGAAACCGGGGCGAGTCAATCGAGCAGGCCGAGCTTACGGCAGCCTTACAGCGGCGCTTGTATTAACTCTTCAGAACTTGTCCGGCGCAGCAAAAGGCCTCAAAGCTAGCTGGAGAAATCCGAACCGTCGGTGGTTGGCCGCCTATGCGATTGCTGGTTGTCGAGGACAATGCGCTGCTGTCCGAGTTGCTCGCCAAGGGCCTGCATACGGCTGGCTACGAGACCGACCTGCTGGCCACCGCCGCGGAGGCCCGCGCCGCGCTGATGACGACGACCTATGCGGCGGTGATCCTCGATCTCGGCCTGCCCGACGGCGACGGGTCGGAGGTGCTGCGCGCGCTGCGCCGGGCGGGCAAGGGCACGCCGGTGCTGGTCGCCACCGCGCGCGACGATGTGACCAAGCGAGTGTGCACGTTGAACGAAGGGGCCGATGACTATCTGGTCAAGCCGTTCGATCTCGATGAACTGCTCGCCCGCATCCGCGCCCTGCTGCGCCGCCCGCCGCAGACCGTGGAGGAACGGCTGGAGGCGGGCAATCTCGTGCTCGACACCGCTGCCATGACGCTCTCGATCGACGGGCAGCAGGTGGATGTGCCGCGGCGCGAATTGTCGGTGCTGGCCGCGCTGCTGCGCCACCAGGGCCGGCTGCTGCCCCGCCAGCGGCTGGAGGAGGCGATCTATTCCTTCGATCAGGAGGTGACGCCCAATGCGCTCGAGGTCGCAGTGTCGCGGCTGCGCCGGCGTCTCGACAGCCACGGCGCCAGCGTGACGGTGACCGCGATGCGCGGTCTCGGCTACATCCTGGCGGAGCGCGCGTCATGCTGAACGCGGCGAGCCCCCCGGGCCCCACCCTCACGCGGATCCTGGCGCTGCGCCTGGTGGCGATCTCGCTGCTGGTGACGACGGCGCTGCTGATCTTCTTCGTGGCCAAATACGGGCTCGACACGCCCGATCTGCGTCGCGCCACGCTGGAGGAGGAGGTGTTCGACATCGGCGATGCGATGAGGTCCGGCGAGAATCCGGCCGACTGGGTCTGGTACCGCCGCTATCCCGCCTCCTACGGCTATCGCGTGTTCGACCACCGCACCGCCCAGGATCGCCATGTGCTCAGCAGCGCCAACGAGTCGCTGCTGCCGCCGCTGGAGGCGCCGGCCGGCGCGGGGGAGACCCGAGGCCTCGCCCAGTTCGATCTCGAACAGGGGCTGGAGAACCGGCCCGACAGCGACCACTGGCTGCTGACCGAGCGGGTGCAGGTCGGTCCCCGGCATTACTGGATCCAGGTCGCGATGATCGGCGATCCCAACTGGCAGTGGCGCGAGGCGATCGCCAACGAGATCATCGACCATGTGCTGGTGCCGGTGCTGTTCCTGGTGCCGGCGCTGACGCTCGCGATGGTGGTCGCCACCCGCCAGGCGCTGCGGCCGCTGGGCCGGATCGCCGCCCTGGCCAGTTCGCTCGGGGCCGCGGTCGCCCAGGGGCGGCCCATGCGGCCGCTGCCCGAGGCGGGACTGCCGCTCGAGTTCCACCGGGTGGTGAGTGCGATGAACGCCATGCTGGCCAAGCTGGAACGCTCGCTCGCGCTGCAGAAGCAGTTCACGTCCGATGCCGCGCATGAATTGCGCACGCCGCTCGCGGTGCTGCGGCTGGAACTCGCGGAATTGCCGCAGGGGCCGGAGGCGATGCGGCTGCGCGATGAGATCGACGGGCTGGGACAGATGGTCAACCAGCTGCTGCGCTTCGCCCAGGCCGAGGAACTGGTGGCGGCCGAACTGCATCCGGTCGATCTGGCAGAGGTGGCGCGCAAGGTCTGCGAGGATCTGGCCGCCTCCGCGGTGTCGCGCAGGCGTCTGATCGAGCTCGACGTGCCAGGCCCGCCGGTGCTGGTCGAGGGCCAGCTGGAACTGCTGGATGTCGCCTTGCGCAATCTGGTGGATAACGCCCTGCGCTATGCCCCTCCGGATACCGCGGTCGAGGTGGTCGTGACCGGCGAAGGCGGCGTTCAGGTCTGCGACCGCGGCCCGGGCGTGCCGGATGCCCAGAAGCTGCTGGTGTTCGACCGGTTCTGGCGCGCCGAACGCCGGCGGGGCAGCGGCGCGGGCATCGGGCTCGCGCTGGTGCGGCGCATCGTCGAACTGCATGGCGGGACGGTCCGCATCACCGACCGTCCCGGCGGTGGTGCCTGCTTCTCCGTCAGCCTGACCCGCGTCGCGGCCCGCATCCCCGCCTGATCCGGTGGGCGAATCCCCGGGCGGGCCGGATCCGGCGGGGCGGGCGAGGCGGGCCTCCGCTCGACGTGACCGGGCAAGGCCGGGGG
>DAICZL010000038.1 GCA_027311165.1 bacterium | reverse complement strand
GTTGACCGTCCAGTCCTTCTGCGGCGCGAGCGCCAGACGGCCCCCATTGGCACCGCCGCGCTTGTCGCTGTCGCGATAGGTCGCGGCGGCGGAGAAGGCGGTGAAGGCCAGATCGGAAACCGACAGCCCGGTGGCCAGGATCGCCTGTTTCAGAGCCGCGATGTCCGCCGCCTCGATCAGCGCATAGGTCCGCTCGGGCAGCGGATCCTGCCACAGCAGACCGTCCTCGATCGTCGCTTCCGGGCCCAGGTAGCGGTGCTTCGGCCCCATGTCGCGATGGGTGAGCTTGTACCACGCCTTGGAGAAAGCCTGGGTGAGCGCATCGAAATCGGCGAGGAACTTCTCGCAGACCTTCCGGTACTCGGGATCGAGCTTGAGCGCGATGTCGCTGGTCATCATCATGAGATCGTGCATCTGACCCGCGACATGCGCGTCGGGAGTCTTGGGCGCGTTCGGGTCGACCGGCTTCCACTGCCGCGCGCCGGCCGGGCTTCTGGTCTGCTCCCAGTCGTATTTGAACAGATTCTCGAGGTAGCTGTTGTCCCACTGCGTCGGGTTCGGGGTCCAGCTGCCCTCGATCCCGTTGGTCATGGTGTATTGCGCGAAGCCGGGGCCCTTGGGGTTGTGCCAGCCGAGGCCCATCGCTTCCATCGGCGCGATTTCGGGCGGCGGGCCGACCTCCTGCGCAGACACCATGCCATGGCTCTTGCCGAAGGCGTGGCCGCCGGCGATCAGCGCCACCGTCTCCTCGTCGTTCATCCCCATGCGGGTGAAGGTGATCCGGATATCGCGCGCGGAGCCGAGCGGATCGCCGCTCGCATAGGGCCCCTCCGGATTGACGTAGATCAGCGCCTGGTGCGAGGCGGCGAGCGGGTTCTCGAGATCGTAATCGGCATCGCCGTTCGTGCCGCGCCAGCGCTTGTCGCGCGTGACCATGCTGTCGAAGCTCGCGACGTCCTTCGGGTCCCAGATCTCGGGTCCCCAATAGGTGGAGTTATCCGCCTCCCACGCATCGAGCCGGCCACCGCCGAAGCCATAGGTCGGCAGGCCCATGATCTCGAGGGCGCAGTTGCCCGTGAGGATCATGAGATCGCCCCAGGACAGCGCGTTGCCGTATTTGTACTTGATCGGCTGCAGCAGGCGCCGCGACTTGTCGATGTTGCCGTTGTCCCACCAGCTGCTGATCGGGGCGAAGCGCTGCATCGCCGTTCCGGCCCCGCCGCGGCCGTCCGCGATGCGGTAGGTGCCCGCCGCATGCCACGCCATCCGGATCATCTGCGGGCCGTAATTGCCGTAATCGGACGGCCACCAGGCGGCCGAGGTCGTCAGGAACTGCTTGATGTCGCGCTTGAGCGCCGCGAAATCGAGCTTCGCGAACTCCGCCGCATAGTCGAAGTCCGGCCCGAGCGGATCGGACGCCATGCCGTTCTGATGGAGAAGCTCGACCCGCAGGCGATCGGGATACCAGTTCTCCAGGGTCGGAGGGGTACCGAACGCACCGCCGACCCGGTCACCGCCGAACGGACATTTGCCGGTCATCTCGTGGGTTGTGGTAACGGTCTTGTCTTTCGGCATTTCGTTCATCGAAACCTCCTTGTGCAGAATCCATCTCCGTCGCGCGAAGCCATGGCCGAACCCGCCCGGGGATCCGTTCGCAGATGAAAAGGGTCATGAGTGTCGGACGACTGCCAGCCCGGCACCGGCAGCGGGCGGGAGGGCCCGGCGATGGCGCGGCCTGATCGTCGCTGGCGGAAGTCGCGCGGACAGGGTGATCCGCGCGGAGTCTGGCGTTCTCCTCGATCTGCGTCCTTCCGGACGTCTGAGCAGAAGCCTAGCAATGGCCGGCGATAAGGTCAAATATGATTGACTTGATGCAATGATAAGGTCACCTTATCATCATGATCACGCTGCGCCAGTTGCGGTATTTCGAGGCCTTGACGAGGCATCTGCATTTCGGCCGCGCCGCGGTCGAATGCGCCGTCTCCCAGCCCGCCCTGTCGATGCAGATCCAGGAACTCGAGACCGAACTCGGCGTGCAGCTGCTGGAACGCCGGCGCGAGGGGCTGGCCCTGTCGGTGGAAGGCCAGGAGATCGCCCGCCGCGCCCGGCGGATCCTGCGCGAGGTGCAGGATCTGGGCGATTTCGCCAAGCTCAGCGGCGCGGGCCTCGCCGGGGAGATGACGCTCGGGGTGATCCCCTCGGTCGCGCCCTATCTGCTGCCGCTGGTGCTGCCGGCGCTGCGCCAGCGCTACGGCGCGATGAAGCTGCGGCTGCGCGAGACCATGACCCGCACGCTGCTCGAGGAACTGACCCATGGCCGGGTCGATGTGGTGCTGCTGGCCCTGCCGGTCGAGCATCCGGATTTCGAGAGCCTGGCCCTGTTCGAGGACCGCTTCCTGCTGGCCGTCCCCGCCGCGGATGCCGCGTCCTGGCCCGCGGAGATCGACCCGGAGGAGGTTTCCCGCCAGCGTCTGCTGCTGCTCGAGGAAGGCCATTGCCTGCGCGACCAGGCACTCACCTATTGCGCCCGGGCCACCGCCGAGGACGGGCAGATCTTCGGCACCTCCAGCCTGTCCACCATCGTGCAGATGGTGGCCAACGGCTTCGGCGTGACACTGCTGCCGGAGATGAGCATCCCGGTCGAGATCCGCGACGGCCGGGTGGCGCTCGCCCGTTTCCGCGAACCCCAGCCCAGCCGCACGATCGGCCTGGGCTGGCGGCGGAGCTCGCCGCGCAAGCGCGATTTCATGGAACTCGGCCGGATCATCGCCGAGGTGCAGCGCGACGCCGCGGCGAAGGCGCTCAGCTGAGCGCCACCGCGAAGCCGCGCGCCACGCCTTGCCGTGCCATCAGCGTCTCGTACCAGCGCCGCACATGGGGGAACGCCGCCAGCTCCACCCGGTGGCGCTCGTGCCGCCAGGCCCAGCCGAGGATCGCGAAATCGGCGATCGACAGCGCGCCGGCGACGAATTCGACCTCGGCCAGCCGCCGGTCGAGCACGCCATACAGGCGGTTGGTCTCGGTCTGGAACCGCTCCAGCCCATAGCGCCGGTCGGCCTCGTTCGCCACGGTGAGGAAGTGGTGCACCTGGCCCGGCATCGGGCCGAAGCCACCCACCTGCCAGAACAGCCATTCCAGCACGCCGGTCTGGCCGCGCGGATCGGCCGGCCAGAACTGCCCGGACTTCCGGCCGAGATAGACCAGGATCGCCCCGGATTCGAACACCCCGATCGGCGCCCCGTCCGGCCCGTCCGGATCGAGGATCGCGGGGATCTTGTTGTTCGGGCTGAGCCTGAGGAAGGCCGGATCGAACTGCCCGCCTTTGGTGATGTCCACCACCTTCACCGTGTAGGGCAGCCCCATCTCCTCCAGCGCGACGCTGATCTTGCGGCCATTGGGGGTGTTGTAGGTCCAGAGCTCGATCGTCATGGGCGGTTCTTTCGGTATCGGCTGCTTGCGGGCAGGCTGCTTGCGGGTAGGCTGCAGGCGGGCAGGCTGCAGGTGGGCAGGCTGCAGGTGGGCAGGCTGCTTGCGGGCAGGCTCGCGGGCGGGGGCCGGTTCAGGCGATCTCGCGGCGCCGGCGCGCCTCGGTCAGCAGGCACAGCATCTCGAACAGGATCGAGGCGCCGTGGAACGCCGTCAGATAGGAAGGATCGAAAGGCGGGCTGACCTCGACGAGGTCGCCGCCCACGAAATCGATGTCCTGCAGACCGCGCAGCAGCCGCAGCGCCTCGATCATGGTCAGTCCGCCGGCTTCCGGCGTGCCGGTGCCGGGGGCGAAGACCGGGTCCAGGCTGTCGATGTCGAAGGACAGATAGGTGGGGCCCGATCCGGCGATGCGGCGGGCCTCCTCGGCGGCGAAGCGCCAGCCGCGGTCGGCGAACTCGTCCATCGGCATCACCCGCATGCCGCTGTCATGGCTGAACTGCCACATCTGCTTGTCGTTGCTGCTGCCGCGGATGCCGATCTGGATCACCCGGGTCGGGTCCAGCAGCCCCTCCTCCACCGCCCGGCGGAACGGGGCTCCGTGATGGAAGCGCGAGCCCAGATAGTCATCGCCGGTATCGGCATGGGCATCGATATGCACCATGCCGACCGGACCGCCGGCCGCGACCGCGCGCAGGATCGGCAGGCTGATGGCATGATCACCGCCGACCGAAAGCGGGCTCACCCCGGCCGCGACCACGCGGTGATACAGCGTCGCGATCTCCTCGAGCGCGGTTTCCAGCACATAGGGCTGCTCCAGCCAGGCATCGCCGAGATCGCGCACCCGCATCCCGGCGAAGGGGGCGGCGCCGGTCGCGGGGTTGTAGCGGCGCAGCAGGGTGGATTGCTCGCGCACGGCGCGCGGCCCGTGGCGGGTGCCGCTGCGGTTGGTGACACCACCATCGAAGGGCACGCCGATCAGGCCCAGATCGACCTCGGCGAGGTCCTCGGTATGGGGCACCCGGAAGAAGCTCGCGATGCCGGTGTAGCGCGGCCGTGCCTGCGGATCGGCGAGATCCGGATAGCGGGTCGGGGGTTTCAGCGGGTCCAACATGCGCTCCTGTCTTTGCCTGCGGCGAGGGAACCTTACCGGGAACGGTGTTCAAGGCCAGTGCCCCGCCCTGCCCGCCGCCGGTGCGCAGGCTCCCCGGGCGGGAGCGGTCCGGGGCGGGGGGCGATCCCGCGGACCCAGGAGCCCC
>DAICZL010000130.1 GCA_027311165.1 bacterium | reverse complement strand
GCTCTCCACCGCCTGGGCGATGGTGCCGATCTCGTCGGCGCGCTCCCGATCCGGGACCGGCGTGTAGAGCACGCCCCCCGCCAGCCGGCCGAGCGTGCCGGTCAGGCGCCCCAGCGCCGCGATCACCCTGCGCCAGAGCAGCAGCCCGGCGCCGACCGCCAGGGCGAATCCCGCCAGCACCGCACCGCCGGCCAGCGCCAGGCGAAGCCCCGCCCGCCCGCGCTGGGCCCGCGCGTGACGCAGCGCCGCCGCCAGCGCCGCATCGCGCGGTGCCTGCAAGGTCGCGAGCCAACGCACGTTGCTCTTATAGCGTTACCTGTTGATAAGCTCCCGATCCGAGGGCGCTGCTCAACCATTGCCCGGGTTCCTTTCCGTGACCGAATGCTTCCAACGTTCTGCGCCAGCCGAGATAGTGCGATAGGTTCTTCGTTGCCACGCCATGGAACGGACGCAGCCATTCCTTGAGACGGCTGTGGTAGGCATTGACGTTATTGATGTGCCAGTCGGGTGCCTCTGGTTTCGGGCCGCCGGGTTTGGGCAAGACATGATAGGGAATGCCCCCCACCCGCGCGAACGCGGCAATGGCTTTGCCGCCGTCGCAGCATAATTGGTTGGCCGGCGTGACGACACCTGACAGAACCGCGGTGACCGACGCCCGGTCGAGTTTGGGCAATACCGCGTCAATGGTCGCGCCGGCGCGATCACGCGCGACCAGAACCGGGATTTGCTCGGCCGAAAGGCCGGTCTTTTCGGGCTTGCCGCCACGCGTTCGCGCAGCGCGTGGCAGATCCGCTCGCCTGCCCTTGAACGATTCCAGGATGAACGTCTCGTCGGCTTCGACAATGCCGTTCAGACGCGTCGGCTTGTCCAGCGCGGGTGCCACGAGGAAGCGATGCCGCCAACGAAAAGCCGTGGTGTAGGCTACACCACAGCGGGCCGCAGCTTTGGACACGCTCTCCGCGGTCATCAAAGCCTGGGCCTGGTCCGGCCAGCGGCCTTTGTGCCGCAGACGGGCCAGCGGCGTCCCGCTCAGGGCGTTGAAGGTCCGCCGGCAATCAGTGCAACGATAGCGCGGCAGGCCGTGGGCGTGCCCCCAAGGCCGCACCTCCTTCGCGTCGCAGTGCGGACAGCCCAGCGCTGCCACCCGGCTTCGCGCTGCCGCCGCCAGCTCGTCAGCCAGGCCATCGGTCCCCATCGGTCGGGCCAATGTGACGGATGGGCTTTGTGCGTCACCGGGCGGTGATGATGCCATCGCCATCGACGCGCCGGCTACCACGGGGTCGTTGACCGCGGCGAACGCGTCGCTCAACGCCCAGTCCGGATCATCGTCGGCCTCACTCAGTGCCAACATCATGAAGGTTTCCCGACGCTGGTCCCGCGTCAGCACGCGGACCGCACCCAGCCACTTCGAAAACAGCTCCGCGTCCATGACCCGACCCCGCTCGACCAGAGCCGAATCTACGCTGCCGCAACAGGTAACGCTATAAGAGCCACATGGGCTGGTATGAAGGCGTGGGCTCGCACCGTCCTCCGGTTCCTGTGGTGGTGGGGCCGACGCTGCAGTCCGGCGAAACGACGATTGATCACATGGGAGCACCGCGATGACCGCAAGGCCCGCGCGATGACACTCAACGCACGGT
>DAICZL010000029.1 GCA_027311165.1 bacterium | reverse complement strand
CCCCGTCAAGCGGGGCCGCCCGGTGCGCGGTCGGTCCCGCGGCATGTGGGACCCATGCGTCAGGATCCGGCCCCCTAGGCGCGGCGCCATGCCGACGGCAGTATCGCGCCAGGATCACCAGGGGAGGGATGAGAATGACCGAGACCTATACCGGCACCTGCTTCTGCGGCGCCGTCGCGGTGGAGGCGACCGGGGCGCCGAACGCCATGGGCTATTGCCATTGCGAGTCCTGCCGCCACTGGTCGGCCGGGCCGGTCAACGCCTTCACCCTGTGGCCGGCGGCCGAGGTGAAGATCACCAAAGGCGCCGAGCATGTCGGCACCTACCACAAGACCGAGAACAGCTACCGCAAGTTCTGCACGAAATGCGGCGGGCATGTCATGACCGACCACCCGCCGTTCGGGATGATCGATGTCTATGCCGCGATCATCCCCGGCCTCGCGTTCAAGCCCGCTCTGCACGTCTATTATGCCGAGAAGGTGCTGGCCGTGCCCGACGGGTTGCCGAAGTTCAAGGATTTCCCGGAAGCCTTCGGCGGCACCGGCGAGATGATGGCGGAATAGCAGCAAAGGCCCGGCGGCGGGTTTCGTCACCCGCCGCCGGGCCGCTCTGCCTCAGAGTGCCGCCATGCCGCCCGCCAGCGTGATCTCCTCGCCGGTCATGTAGCTGGCATCCTCGCTCGCCAGGAACGCCACCGCGCCGGCGATCTCGGCGGGGGCGCCGAACCGGCCCATCGGCACGCCCTGCTGAATGCCCGCCGCCATGCTCTGGGCGGTCGCCTCGTCCAGGCCGAGCTTGCCGAAGATCGGCGTCTCGATCGGGCCGGGTGCCACTGCATTCACCCGGATGCCGCGGTCCTTGAACTCGGCCGCCCAGCTGCGCACCAGCGAGCGCATGGCCGCCTTGCTCGCCGCGTAGGCGGCCATGCCCGGCATGCCTTTCCGATCGACCACCGAGGTGGTCACGATCACCGACCCGCCCTGGCGGATCAGCGGGGCCAGCGCCTGCATGGTCAGGAACGGCCCCTTCACATTGGTGTCGAACTGCTCGTCGAACTGCGCCTCGGTCTGCTGCTCGGTCGCGCCCAGCACCACGATGCCGGCATTGAGGAACAGGATGTCGAGCCCGCCATGGTCTCGGCGCACCGTCTCGGCGAGCTTCGCGATGTCGGTCGCCTTGCGCTGATCGACGACGGCCCCGCTCGCCCGGTTGCCCAGCCGCGCGGCGGCGTCCTGGACGCGCTCGGGGTTCTGGCCGGTGACGAGCACGCTCGCGCCCTCGGCGATCAGGCGCTCGGCGGCGCTGAAGCCGATGCCGGTGGTGCCGCCGGTGATGATGGCGAACTTGCCTTCCATGCGATGCATGGGAAACTCCTTGCTATTATCGAGTGATCGGTATATAAATACGGCTGGTCATCGCGTCAAGCCTTTTTGTAGCGATCAATATGGAACATCCGCCGGACGCTCCGCCGCCGACATGCCCCCCCGGGAAGCGCCCACCTGAACGATGCCCACCTGAAAGACGCCCACCGGGACGGCCGCGCGGCTTCGACCCCGACACCGCGCTCGACCAGGCGATCGGGGTGTTCCTGCGGAAGGGCTATGCCGGCGCCTCGTTCCGCGACCTCACCGAAGCGATGGGGATCGGCCCGCCGAGCCTGTGTGCCGCGTTCGGCGGCAAGCACGGGCTGTTTCTGGCCGCCGTGGACCGTTATGCGGCGACGCGGAGCGATGCGCTGATCGCGGCGCTGGAGGGGCCGGGCGGTCTGGCCGCGGCGCTGGAGCGCTTCTTCCGCGCCGTCGTCGCCGATGCCTGCGCGGAGGGGGAGGGCGGGGCCGGTGGCTGTCTCATCGCCTGCGCGCTGGCCGATGCGGCGGGCGAGGATGCGGCCTTGCGCGCGCGCCTCGCCACGCTGATCGCTGCGATCGACCGGCGCATCGCAGAGACCTTCCTCGCCGCCGGCCTTGCGCCCGAACAGGCCGTCGACCGCGCGCGCCTGACCACCGTGGTGATGCATGGTCTGGCGCTGCGGGCGCGCGCCGGTGCGAGCCGCGATGATCTCGAGGCCATCGCGCAGGCTTCTGTGCTGATGCTGGATCGCTGAGGCCGCGGCCGATCGCTCCAGGGCAAGGCCAGGGCTCTGCCCCGTACCCGCTGGGGCCG
>DAICZL010000028.1 GCA_027311165.1 bacterium | reverse complement strand
GCCCGTCAGGGTCTGGATCAGCACAAAGATCGCGAACATGAAGGTCAGAGCGAGGATGGCGACGGCCTCGCAGACCAGGATCTCGATCCCCGGGATGATGCCCTGAATGCCCGAGGGGCTTTCCTTGAGCACGAGATTGCTGTCGTGCAGGATCGCGGTGAGCACGACGTCGAAAGCACCGCCCGGATTGGTGGTGGTGTAGCCGGGCGGCCGGGCGACGCCGACCATCAGATGGGTGTTCAGAAAATCCGGGATGCCGGTCAGGAACAGATCCTGGACATAGTGGAAATAGACCCCGGAGACGCTGAGGAAGGTGACCACGATCAGCATCCGGATCAGCCGGTTGAACAGGAAGCCGTTACTGGCCCGGCCGGTGAAGAAGGCGAAGCCGAGCACCATGAGCATCAGGACCAGGGCGGCTTGCAGCGGCGCGTTGCCGGCGACCAAAGCGTCGCTGACCACGGATTTGATCGAATCGATCACGTAGAGGGTGAACTGGCTGTAGAGGAATTCGAAGGTGGTGTTGCCGGTGAATTGCATGGTCAGTCACCCGTCCCGGGCGTACCCGCCGTGTGGCAATCGGCGGGTTCGTGACCGGTGAGCCGCCTGAGATTGGCGCATTCACTGGCGATCCCCTGATCGAGGCCCCGGACATACGCCCGTTGCCCGGCCGGGGTGCTGCGCAGTACCGCGATGCGGGTGTCGGTGCGCTGATAGACGACGAACCCGCCGAGCCCGGCCGAGGCCGCCATCAGCACGCCGATCGCGAGGGTGAGTTTGAGGTTCATGGGCTGCACCCGGTGGTGGAGGCGCCCAGCCGGGCGAGGTTGGCGCATTCACTGGCGATGCCCTGGTCGAGCCCTTGCCGGTAGGCTTCGGTCTGGGCGGTCTGCTGGGCCTGCTGCTGTTCGGTGGCGAGCACTTGCAGATTGGCGGCCTGGGCAGTCTGAGCCTGGGCGTAGTTCTGTTCGGCGGTGAGCCGTGCCTGGATCGAGGCGACCTGCTGGATCGTGGTGGCGCTGTTCAGCTGATCCTGGATCTGTGGCAGGGCGGCGGCACGGGTTTGCAGCGATTGTAAGTTCTGGGTGGCGACCGCCTCGATCTCGGCGGTGGCGTTGGCCGCATCGCGCAGCCGGGTCGGCTGCACCCCCTGCCCTTGCGGCAGATAGACCTGGTTCTGGGTGAGGTATTGCTGGGCCAGCGGGCCGAGCGTGCCGCCGAGTTGCGAGGGTGGGCTGATGCCGGCGAGCAGGCTGGGGAGCATCGTGGTGTTCGGCATCGCGTTCTGCAGCGCCGGCTGTTCGAGCTGTTGCGCCCATTGGTTCGGGTTCACCGCCTGGGCGAGGGCGGCATAGGTCTGGCGCAGTTGCTGATACTGGCTGACCGCCTCCTGGTATTGCTGCCGGGCTTCGGCGAGTTGCTGGAGCAGCTGGGCGATGGCGGCATTGTCGATCACCGGCACCTGGGCTGCGGCTTGGCTCAGAAGGGGCGACAGGGCGGAGGGTGCAGCGATGCCGGCGGTACCGACCAGCAAGCCCAGGCAGAGGACGCGCAGACGGGTCATGATCAGGATCTCCTAATCGACGGCTTCGTGGAAACGGGACATGAAGGCGGGCAGCCAGGCATCCGGCGCGTCGCCGTATTCGGCGCGCAGGGTGTCGGCGAAGGCAGCGGTGGTTTTGCGGGTGGAGAGCACGGCGACGCATTCGGGAATGGCGCCGATGTCGAAATCCACGATCACCGAGCCGCCGGCGCGCTTGATCAGGTATTGCCTCGATCCGGGCAGCATCTCCTCGCGCAGGGCGCGGAACTCGCCCGCCGTCAGGTTCAGGCTGGGACCGCCCGCGCCAC
>DAICZL010000024.1 GCA_027311165.1 bacterium | reverse complement strand
GGGCGCGATCGCGCCCCGGACCCGCGCCGGGCGATGATTTCCGATGCTGACCAGGCCGCGGTCCATCGACCGTCCTTCCCTGTTGCAGGCACGCTGCATTCACCACGAATCGCAAGCGCGCATGCCAGTTACCGCTATTCCGCGTCTCGCGCCCGCATGTCAATAAAAAGCAACCATTACTTCCTGGTTTCGACGCAAAAAACCGTCTTCGACGCCACGACGCGCGATCTCAGCGCCGTTTGATCGGCACCACCGCGCGCTGCTCGGGCCCGGTATAGACCGACAGCGGGCGGATCAGCCGGTTGTCGGCGATCTGTTCGAACACATGCGCGGCCCAGCCGGTGATGCGAGAGGCGACGAAGATCGGCGTGAACATCGGGATCTCGAAACCCATCATGTAGTAGGTCGGACCAGCGGGAAAATCGAGGTTGGGGTGGATGTTCTTGCGCGTCAGCATCTCCTCGGCCAGCACGCGCTCGATCGCCAGCCAGCGATCATCGCCGATCACCTCTGCCATCTTCTCGGCATAGCGGGTCATGGTCGGCACCCGCGAATCACCGTGCTTGTAGACCCGGTGACCGAAGCCCATCACCAGCGCGCGGTGGTCGAACTTGCCTTCCAGCCATTGCTTCGCCCGCTCGGGACTGCCGATCTCGGTCAGCATGTGCATCACCGCCTCGTTCGCCCCGCCATGCAGCGGGCCCTTGAGCGAGCCGATCGCCGCGGTGATCGCGGCATGGATATCGGCCTGCGAGGAGGCGACGGTGCGGGCTGTGAAGGTCGAGGCGTTGAAGCCGTGCTCGGCATACAGGATCAGCGACACGTCGAACGCCTTGACCACCTCGGGGGCGGGGACGCGGCCGAAGACCATATGGAAGAAATTCTCCGCGAAGCCGAGATCCTCGCGCGGGCTGGTGGTGCGCTTGCCCTGGCGGATGCGGTGAAACGCCGCGATCGCCGTCGGGATCTTCGCCAGGAGCCGCAGCGCCTTGCGCCTGGTCGCCGCTTCCGAGACATCGGCGACCTCCGGATCCTCCATGCCCATGAAGGACACGGCGGTGCGGATCGCATCCATCGGATGCGCCCGGCGCGGGAACTCGGCGATCACGCGCTTGAGCCGGGGGCTGATCCGCCGTTCCGCGCGCTCGTCTTTCTGAAAGGCCGCGAGCTGGCGGCGGTCAGGCAGCTCGCCATGCCACAGCAGATAGGCCACTTCCTCGAAGCTGCAGTGTTCGGCCAGATCCTGCACGGCATAGCCGCGATAGGTCAGGCTGTTGCTCTCCTCCATCACCTTGGACACCGCGGTGACGTCGGCATGGACGCCCACCAGGCCTTTGCGGATATCGATCTCGTTCATCGCCTGCTTTTCCCCTCCTAGTGCAACGACTGATCCGGACCATTCAGGTCCGGATGAGTGAGAGCCGCGCGCCATCGATCGGCGCATGACGCGCGCGAGACCTGCGGAACAGCCTCGCTCGCTACGCCAACCCTCGTCCGATGGGCCGGTTGACATTGCGCCTCGGCACCAAGCGCAAGGGTCGGACCACCGGAGCACCGGCGCATCCAAGGCCGCAGGTCTCGGATGCGTCGCTCCCCCAACGCTCAGAAGATGCCGGGCTTGCCGGCCAGAAGCCCCCCGGCGGGCAGCGCCACGTTCAGCCGGTGCAGATCGCCCGCCGCCAGCCGCGGCAGTTCGGCGGCCGCTTCCAGGAAGCGGTTGGCCTCGCGCGTCGAGATGATCCCGTCGGTCAGCACCCGGAACTTGTGCTCGTAATCCGCGCGCCCGAACGGCCGCGCGCCCAGCGGATGGGCGTTCGCCACCGCCAGCTCGTCCTCGATCACGCTGCCATCATGCATGTGCACCTCGAGCCGCCCGCCGAAGGCGAGCTCGGCCGGATCGGTCGCGTGGTAGCGGCGCGTCCATTCCGGATCCTCGCGCGTCTCGATCTTGTGCCACAGCCGCACCGTGTCGGCGCGGGCGGCACGCCTGGGCGCATAGCTGTCGACGTGGTGCCAGGAACCATCCTGCAGCGCGACCGCCAGGATGTACATGATCGAGTGATCGAGCGTCTCGCGGCTCGCCTTGGGGTCGAGCTTCTGCGGATCATTCGCCCCGGTGCCGATGACGTAATGGGTGTGGTGGCTGGTGTGCAGCACGATGCGTTCCACCTGCTCCAGATCGGCGATGCGCTCGCGCAGCCGGAAGGCGAGGTCGATCAGCGCCTGGCTCTGGTATTCGGCGCTGTGCTCCTTGGTATAGCTGTCGAGGATCGCGCGCTTGGCCTCGCCGGGCTCCGGCAGGGGCACGTGATACACCGCGTCCGGACCGTCCAGCATCCAGGCGATCACGGAATCCTCGCCCTCATAGATCGGGCTGGGCGCGCATTCGCCACGCATCACCCGGTCCACCGCCTCGATCGCGAGCTTGCCGGCGTGGGCGGGTGCATAGGCCTTCCAGCTGCTGATCTCGCCCTTGCGCGACTGGCGGGTGGTGAAGCTGACATGCACCGCCTGCTGCACCGCCTGGTAGATGGTCTCGGTGGGCAGGCGCAGCAGCGTGCCGATGCCGGCCGCCTGGGCCGGGCACAGATGGGCGATATGGTCGATCTTATGGGCATGCAGGCAGATCGCGCGCACCAGATCCATCTGGATCTCGTAGCCGGTGGCGATCGCGCGCACCAGATCCTTCCCCGAGCGCTCCATGGTCTGCGCCACCGCCAGGATCGGCGGGATGTTATCGCCGGGATGGGAATAGTCGGCGGCCAGGAACGTGTCGTGCATGTCCAGTTCGCGCACCGCCGTGCCGTTCGCCCAGGCCGCCCATTCCGGGCTGGCGCGCCGGCCGGGCGCCACGCCGAACACGCAGGCGCCGTCCTTGCGCGCATGGCCCAGAGCCATGTCGCGGGCCGACACTACCGGATGGCGGTTGATCGCGGCGATCGCGACGGCGGCATTGTCGATCACCCGGTTGACGATCATCGCCGCCACCTCGCGCCCGACCGCCACCTTGTCGGCGGCGACCGCGGCGATCTTCCAGGCGAGCTGGTCCTCGCGCTTCAGCTTCGCCTTCGAGGGATGCACCCTCACCTCGTGCAGCTTCATGCGGCGTCTCCATTTTCTTTCGGACAGGGGGAACAAGGCGGCGTGAAATCACGGCGTTGGCGCGACGGTCCGGCCGGGCTAGCGTTGCCATGACTTCGTAGGATCGCGCGGGCGTAACGGCAAGCGCGCCAGGCGCACGGGTGTAACAGCAAGCGCGCCAGGCGCGCGGGCGGTTCGCCGGAATGCAGGGATGGCGGTGGCGCATGGATCGGCTGGAAAAAGCGTTCGACCGCGTGGTGCTGGGCGATATCGTGACCGGCAGCGACACGCTGCGCGGAGGCAACGTGGCGGTGCGCGGCGAGACCATCGCGGCGATCGGCCAGGGCCCGCCCCCGGAAGCGGCCGAAACGCTGGATTATTCCGGCCGGCTGGTGCTGCCTGGCCTGGTCGACGGGCATATGCATACCGGTTCCCAGCTCGGCTTTCCCGGCATCGCGTGGGCGACGCGCAGCGCCGCGGCGGGCGGGGTCACCACCTGCGTGGACATGCCCTACGACACCCCCGCACCGGGCACCGATGACGCGATCCTGGCCGAGAAGATCGCCTGGGTGGAACGTACCGCCCATGTCGATGTCGCGCTGTACGGCACCATCCGCAAATCCGGCGGCATCGGCGCGATCGCGGGGCTGGCGGCGGGGGGGGTCTCGGCGTTCAAGCTCTCCACCTTCGAATACGACCCGGTCCGGTTCCCGCGCATCGACCACGCGACGATGCGGGAGGCCTTCGCCGAGATCGCGAAGACCGGCCTGCCGGTCGCGGTGCATAACGAGGATCAGGAACTGGTGACGCAACTGAGCGCGGCGGCGCGCGCCGGCGGGCGGAGCGACCCGCTCGCACATTGCCAGACCCGCCCGCCGCTGGCCGAGACCATGGCCGACCAGGCGATCTTCGAACTCGGCCTCGCGACCGGGGCGCATGTGCACATCGCCCATTCCTCGCTCGCCCGCGGCTTCGCGATCGCAGCCCAATTCCGCGCCCAGGGCGGCCGCGCGACCGGGGAGACCTGCATTCAGTACCTGTGCATGACCGAGGCCGACCTGGTCCGGCTGGGCGGGCGCGGCAAGTGCAACCCGCCCTTCCGCACCGGGGCCGAGGTCGAGCGTGTCTGGCAGGCGCTGCTGGCCGACCAGGTCGCCTATGTCTCGACCGACCACGCGCCCTGGCCGCTGTCACGCAAGACCGACCCTGACATCTTCGCCTGCGGCGCCGGGCTGGTGGGGTTGCAGAGCTTCGCGCCGCTGATGTTCACCCTGCTCGCCGAACGCGGACTGGCGCCCGGCCTGATGGCAACCTATTGCGCCGAGCGCAGCGCGCAGCTGCATGGGCTGTATCCGCGCAAGGGCGCGATCCGGATCGGCGCCGATTGCGACCTGCTGGTGCTGGAGGAAGGCCGGTTCCACTTCGACGAGGCGGCGATCGTCGACCGGCCGGAACTGCGCTGGTCGCCCTATCACGGCCGGGCGCTGCGCGCGCGGGTCGCCGCGACCCTGCTGCGCGGTCGGCTGATCTGGGATGGCGAGCAGGTGCTCGCCCGCCCCGGCGATGGGCGGTTCGTGAAGCGGCAGCCGGCGCCGGGGGGGACATGAGCGTGGCGCGCAGACTGCGCATCGCCGGTGCCCAGATGGGGCCAACACAGCGCGCCGATCCGCGCGCGCACACGCTCGGGCGGATGATCGCGCTGCTGGAACGGGCCGCGGGGGCGGGGGCGAAGCTGGTCGTGTTCCCCGAACTCGCCTTCACCACCTTCTTCCCGCGCTGGCTGATCGAGGATCCGGCCGATCTGCTCGCCTGTTTCGAGACCGCGATGCCGAACCCCGGCGTGCAACCGCTGTTCGACCGCGCCCGCGCGCTCGGCGTGGGGTTCTGTGCCGGCTATGCCGAGCTCACCCCGGCGGGACAGCGCTTCAACGCGGCGATCCTGGTCGCGCCCGACGGGGCGGTGCTGGGCCGCTACCGCAAGGTCCATCTGCCCGGCACGATCGCTCCGCGGTCGGGGGCGCGTTTCCAGCAGCTGGAGAAGCGGTATTTCGCCTATGGTGATCAAGGATTTCCGGCCTTCCGCGCCCCCGCCGCGCTCGGCGGCGCGATCACGGGGATGCTGATCTGCAACGACCGCCGCTGGCCGGAAGCCTGGCGCGTGCTGGGGCTGCAGGGGGTGGAACTGGTCTGCATCGGCTATAATTCCGCCGCCTACGACCCCAATGGCGGACAGAGCGAGGACGCCGCGCTGCGGGTGTTTCATTCCCAGCTGGTGGTGCAGGCCAATGCCTATATGAACGCGACCTGGGCGATCGCGGTCGCCAAGGCCGGGATCGAGGATGGATCAGGCCTGATCGGCGGGTCCTGCATCGTCGATCCGCATGGGCGGATCGTGGCCGAGGCGGCAACGCTGGAGGACGAGGTGATCCTGGCCGATTGCGACCTCGACCAGTGCCGCCAGGGCAAGACCAAGATGTTCGATTTCGCCGCCCATCGCCGCCCGTCGCAATACGGGCCGATCACCGAGCGGGCGGGCGTGATCGAACCCCAGGGACCGGACTAGCCCGGTGGCCCGCAGCCTGGTGGTCGCGGTCGCCCAGCTCGGCCCGATCCAGAAATCCGAGCCGCGCGCCCTCGCCGTCGGGCGAATGATCGGGCTGCTCGAGCGCGCCCATGCCCGCGGCGCGGGCTTCGTCGTGTTCCCCGAGCTCGCGCTGACGACGTTCTTTCCGCGCCACTACCACGCCGATCGCGCCGAGGCCGATGTCTGGTTCGAGCAGACGATGCCCTCGGCCGAGACGGCGCCGCTGTTCGCGCGGGCGCGGCAGCTGGGGATGGGATTTCATCTCGGCTACGCCGAACTGGCGCGCGCGCCGGACGCGGCCGGACAGATGCGGACCCGGCACTTCAACACCGCGATCCTGGTCGGCCCCGAAGGCGACGTCTTCCTGAAATACCGCAAGGTGCATCTGCCCGGCCATGCCGAGTTCGACCCAAGGCGCGCCGTGCAGCATCTGGAGAAGCGCTATTTCGAGGTCGGCGATCTGGGATTTCCGGTGATCCGCGCGCCGCTCCCCGGCCTCGATGGCGTCAATCTGGGCATGATGATCTGCAATGACCGCCGCTGGCCGGAAGCCTGGCGGGTGCTCGGCCTGCAAAGCGTGGAACTCGTGGCGCTGGGCTACAACACTCCGAGCCTGAACCAGGAGGCCGGCGGCTTCGAGGCGCCACATCTGCGGGTGTTCCACAGCCATCTGTCGATCCAGGCCGGCTGCTACCAGAATGCCTGCTTCGCCGCCGCTGCCGCCAAGGCCGGGGTGGAGGATGGCTGCGAGTTGTTCGGCCACTCGATCATCGTCAACCCGCAGGGCGAGATCATCGCCCAGGCCTCGAGCTGGGGCGATGAGGTGATCACCGCCGACTGCGATCTGGATCTGTGCCGGCTGGGACGCAGCACGATCTTCGCCTTCGACCGCCACCGCCGGCCGGAGGCCTATGGACGCATCACCGGCCAGACCGGCGCGACCGATCCGCCGGTCTGGCGGCGGCCCGGCGGCGATGGAGGGTCCTCAGAAAAATAAGGCCAGGGCATTGCCCCCACGGCCCAGCGGGACCCACCAGGGACCAGAGGTCCCCGGAACCCGCATCCTGGGCCCGCATCCTGGGCCCGCATCCCTTGCGGGGGGGGGGAATACGGCAGCCGCCGGCCGGGGCCCATGACCCGCGGGTCTTCTTGCCGGATGCGGGTCTGGGGGCCCGGCCCCCTGTTTGTTTTCAAAGGGCAGAGACCCAGGGCCTTGCCTCTGACGCCGATACCCCACGATCAGGCCGCCGCCGCCCTGCCCAGCGCGGCATCGACCAGCGGCAGGACTTCGGCGCCGAAGCGTTCCAGCGACCGCAGCGCCCGCTCTGCCGGCATGTCGCCGAACTGCAGGAAGCAATTATAGTGCACCGGATCGAGCCGCCGGATCTCGGCCACGATCCGCTCGGCCACGTGGTGCGGATCGCCGATCAGCAGATTGTCGCGGAACACGTCGAGCCCCGGCTCGTCCGGCAGCGCCGGAGCGTCGAGGAACGCGCCGTCCAGCCGCACCACCTTGCCCCGCAGGGTGGCCACCATGCGCGCGACATAGCGGGCACGCTCGGCGGCCTCCAGCGCCTCGGCGCGGCTGTCGGTCACGTGGATGTATTGCTGTACCGCGAGCTTCATCGGCGTCTGGCCGAGCCCGGCCTTGCCCCAGGCATCGGCGGCGTTGGCCGCGAGGTCGAACAGCTTCGCCGACCCGAGCCAGCCGGCGCCCAGGAACACGGTCGCCCCACGCGGGCCGAGCCGCGCCAGGATGCGCGGATCGACCGAGGTGGTGAACACCGGCGGCATCGGCTTCTGCACCGGGCGCAGCGCGAACACGGTTTCCTCCACCTCGACATGGGCGCCGTGGAACGCGGCGCGGCCTTCGGTCAGCGCCTGTTCCAGCACGCTCCAGTATTCCAGGAACAACTCGGCCTTCCGATCGATGTTCCTGCCGAAGCGGGTGAACTCATAGGGCTGATAGCCGGTACCCAGGCCCAGCACCGCGCGGCCGGCGGACATCTGGTCGAGCAGCGCGATCTCCTGCACGAGACGCAGCGGGTCGTAGAGCGGCAGCACCACCACCGCCGCACCGAGGCGGATGCGGCTGGTCCGGCCGGCCAGATGCGCCGCCATCATCAGCGGCGACGGGCAGACCGCGTAATTGCTGAAATGATGCTCGGCGAACCAGGCGGTGGAAAAGCCGATCTGCTCGGCGAGCAGGGTCATCTGCACGGTATCGTCGATCACGCCCGCCGCCCCGCGCGGGTGATCGCGCAGACTCATCAGGTTGAAGATGCCGAAATCCATCGTGCCGCCTCCGTCAGGGAATGAAATAGCCGCCCGAGAGCACCATGGTCTCGCCCACCATGTAGCGATTGGCCTCCGAGCCCAGGAACAGCACCGCCTCGGCCACGTCCTCGGGCGCGGCGGCGCGGCCGATCGGCGTCGAGGCGGCGAGTTCGGGCAAAAATCCGGCGGCCCTAGCCTTGTCGGTGGCGATCGCGGCGGGGGCGACCGCGTTCACCAGGATGCCCTCGGGCGCGAACTCCAGCCCGAAACTCCGGGTCAGGCTGACCACGGCGGCCTTGGTGGCGGCGTAATGGGCGTTCTGCGGATGCGCCTTGAACGCATCGATCGAGGCGATGTTGACGATGCGCCCGCCGCCTAGGGCGCGCATGTGCAGCACCGCCGCGACCGACATGTGATACAGACCGCGCAGGTTCACCCCGACCGAGGCCTCCCAGTCGGCGTCGGTGATCTCCAGGATCGGCCGGCGGGGATAGACCCCGGCATTGTTGACCAGCACATGCACCCGCCCGAGCGCGGCCGCGGCCGTGGCGAAGGCGGCGTGGGCGGTGGCGGCGGTGGTGATGTCGCCGCACACCGCGACCGCGCCCGCGCCGAGCGTGGCGGCGGCGGCTTCGGCGGCCGCGCCGTCCCGGTCGATGATCGCGGGAACCGCCCCGGCGGCGGCGAAGCGTCGGGCAATGGCAAGCCCGAGACCGCTCGCCCCGCCCGTCACCACGATGCCCTGACCGCGCATCGCGCCACTATGACCGCGACCGCGGCCGGACCCAAGTGGCCGGTTCGCCGGCAGCGGAGCAAGGCAGGGCCAGGGCCACACCAAGCGGCGCTGCTTGCTGATCCCTCCCTCGCTGCGCTACTTCACCCGAGCCTTCACGCCGCCGCAGGAACCCAGAGCCGCCATGGCCAGCAGCAACGACATCCGCGCGACCTTCCTCGACTATTTCGCCCGCAACGGCCATCGCGTGGTGGAAAGCTCGCCGCTGGTGCCGCGCAACGATCCCACGCTGCTGTTCACCAACAGCGGCATGGTGCAGTTCAAGAACGTCTTCACCGGCCAGGAACGCCGCCCCTACGCGCGCGCCACCACGGCGCAGAAATGCGTCCGGGCGGGGGGCAAGCACAACGACCTGGACAATGTAGGCTACACTGCGCGGCACCATACGTTCTTCGAAATGCTGGGCAATTTCAGCTTCGGCGACTATTTCAAAGAGCAGGCGATCGACCATGCCTGGACCCTGGTCACCCGCGATTTCGGCCTGCCCGCCGAGCGGCTGCTGGTGACCGTGTTCAGCGAGGACGAAGACGCCGCCCGCCTCTGGCGCGCCATCGCAGGCCTGCCGGAAGACCGGATCATCCGCATCCCGACTTCCGACAATTTCTGGCGCATGGGCGATACCGGCCCCTGCGGACCGTGCAGCGAGATCTTCTACGACCACGGCCCATCCATTCCAGGCGGCCCGCCCGGCAGCGCCGATGAGGACGGCGACCGGTTCATCGAGATCTGGAACCTGGTGTTCATGCAGTTCGAGGAAGGCCCGCCCGGCACGCGGGTGCCCCTGCCGCGCCCCTCGATCGATACCGGGCTGGGGCTGGAGCGCTTCGCCGCCATCCTGCAGGGCAAGCATGACAATTACGATACCGATACGCTGCGGGCGCTGATCCTGGCCAGCGCCGAAGCGACCGGGCAGGAGCCGGACGGGCCCTTCAGGACCAGCCACCGGGTGGTGGCCGACCACCTGCGCAGCACGTCCTTCCTGATCGCCGACGGGGTGCTGCCCTCCAACGAAGGTCGCGGCTACGTGCTGCGCCGGATCATGCGCCGGGCCATGCGCCACGCCCACATGATGGGCGCGCGCGAGCCGCTGATGCACCGTCTGGTGCCGGCACTGCTGCGCCAGATGGGCGCGGCCTATCCCGAACTCGGCCGCGCCGAGGCGCTGATCGGGGAGACGCTGGCGCTGGAGGAAACCCGCTTCAAGGCGATGCTCGACCGCGGCCTCGGCCTGCTGACCGAGGAAACCGCGCGGCTCGGCGAGCGCGAGGCGCTGCCCGGCGCGGTGGCGTTCAAGCTGTACGACACGTTCGGCTTCCCGCTCGACCTGACCCAGGACGCGCTGCGCGAACAGGGACGCGAGGTCGATCTCGCGGGGTTCGAGACGGCGATGGCCGAGCAGCGCGCCCGCGCCCGCGCCGCCTGGCAGGGCTCCGGCGAAGCAGCCACCGAACGGGTCTGGTTCGAACTGAAGGAAAGCCTGGGAGCCTCTGAATTCCTGGGATATTCAACCGAAACCGCCGAGGGCGAGATCCGCGCGCTGGTCACCGGCGGCGCCCCCGCCGAACGCGCCGGACCGGGCACCGAGGTCGCGGTGATCCTCAATCAGACCCCGTTCTACGCCGAAAGCGGCGGCCAGGTCGGCGATAGCGGGCGCATCAGCGGACCCGACGGGCTGGTGATCGAGATCGCCGACACCCAGAAGAAGCTCGGCGACCTGTTCGTCCATCTGGGCCGGATCACCGCCGGCGAAGCCCGTCCCGGCCTGGCGGTGCTGGCCGAGGTCGATCACACCCGCCGCGGCGCGATCCGCGCCCATCACAGCGCGACCCATCTGCTGCACGAGGCGCTGCGCCGGAAACTCGGCACCCATGTCACCCAGAAAGGCAGCCTGAACGCGCCCGACCGGCT
This sequence comes from bacterium, assembly GCA_027311165.1. Lineage (GTDB taxonomy): Bacteria > Pseudomonadota > Alphaproteobacteria > Acetobacterales > Acetobacteraceae > DAICZL01. The sequence goes on along the minus strand of DAICZL010000024.1, from coordinate 4,112 downwards.
GCGCTTCGATGTCAGCCAGCCCCGCCCGATCACCCCCGAGGAACTCGCCTTCGTGGAAGCCGAGGTGAACGCCCGGATCCGCGAGAACAGCGCCGTGACCACCCGCCTGATGACCCCCGAGGCCGCGGTGGACCAGGGCGCGATGGCCCTGTTCGGCGAGAAATACGGCGAGGAGGTGCGCGTCGTCTCGATGGGGGAAGGCGAAGGCAACCGCCCGGCCTATTCGGTGGAACTGTGCGGGGGCACCCATGTCCGGCGCACCGGTGATATCGGCCTGTTTCGCATCGTCGCCGAAGGCGCGGTGGCCGCCGGCATCCGCCGGATCGAGGCGGTGACCGGCGCCGCGGCGCTCGCCGCCATCGCCGAGACCGACCGGCGCCTGGCCGAGGCCGCCGCCACCCTGCACGCCCGACCCGCGGAAGTGCCCGAGCGCGTCGCCGCCCTGCTGGAAGACCGCCGCCGGCTGGAACGCCAGGTGGCCGAACTCCAGCGCAAGCTCGCGACCGGCGGCGCGGCGGCCGAGATCGAGGAGATCGGCGGAATCAGACTGGCGGCGCGCAACCTGGGCGAAATTCCGCCCCGCGACCTGAAGGGATTGGCCGAGGCGATCCAGAAACAACTCGGCAGCGGCGTCGTGGCCCTGGTCTCCACCGCCGAAGGCAAGGCCAGCATCGTCGTGGGCGTCTCCGCCGACCTGACGGCGCGGCTGAACGCGGTCGATCTGGTGCGCGCGGCGAGCGCCGCCGTGGGCGGCAAGGGCGGCGGCGGACGGCCCGACATGGCTCAGGCCGGCGGACCCGACGGGGCCAATGCCGAGGCGGCGCTGAGCGCGGTGCGGGAGCGGCTTGCGGTCTGATGCACTCGGGGGAAAAGTAAGGCTAAAGGGCTCTGCCCTTTGGAAACCCGCTGGGGCCTTGGCCCCAGACCCCTTCCGTTGGGAGGTACTTTCCAAGGCGGGTTTTTTCTTCCGGAGATGCTTTGCATGGAATCGGCTTCCCGCAGCGAACAGACGCTCGATCGTGCCCGCGGCGCCCTGGTCGGGCTCGCGGTGGGGGATGCGCTGGGCACCACGCTGGAATTCAGCCATCGCGACTCACTGCCCCACCATACGGAAATGATCGGCGGCGGGCCGTTCGATCTGCCGCCCGGGGTCTGGACGGACGATACCAGCATGGCCCTGGCGCTCGCCGAGAGCCTGATCGACCGGGGCGGGCTCGATGCGGCCGACCTGATGGACCGGTTCGTCCGCTGGTGGCGTCACGGCGCCTATTCCGCGACCGGAACCTGCTTCGACATCGGCACCACGACGCGCCAGGCGCTGCACCGCTACACCCGCACCGGCGATCCCTTTGCCGGGCAGACCGGCGAGGACACCGCCGGCAACGGGTCGATCATGCGCCTGGCCCCGGTGGCGCTGCACGCGCTGGAGGACGAAGCCGCCTGCGCGCGCATCGCCGCGGCGCAGAGCCGCACCACCCATGCCGCGCCACAGGCGGTGGAAGCCTGCGTATTCCTCGCCGAAATACTGCGCCGCGCGATCCTGGGCGCGCCGCGCGAGGCCATCCTGGCGCCCATGGCGCGACTTGGGCATCCGGCGATGACGGCGCTTTCCGCCGGCGACTGGCGGGGCCGCCCGCGCGCGGAGGTCCGTGCCTCGGGCTATGTGATCGACACGCTGGGTGCCGCGCTCTGGGCGGTGGATCAGACCGACAGTTTCGAGGCGGCGGTGGTGCTCGCGGTCAATCTCGGCCAGGACGCCGACACCACCGGCGCGGTCACCGGCCAGATCGCCGGCGCGCTGTATGGCTATGACGCGATCCCGCGGCGCTGGCTGGAGACGCTCGCCTGGCGGGAGCGGATCCTGGGCCTGGCCGATGCGCTGCTGGCGGGCTGAACCGCCGCGGGCCGGTCCGTGCCCGGCGCTGCCGGCGCCCCCCGCTCAATCCAACCCGCACCGACCGCGATTCCGGCCGGCATACCGACCCGGAGCGTCCTGACCGACGGCTGCCGCTGGCCCCCGGCCCCAGCGGCACCAGCACGGGCCGCGCGCGGCCCTTGCCGCCTTACGGGACGGACCCCGATCGCCCCTTCCGCCCCGCGGCACGCCTTCCTATTCGTCCCGCCGCGGCCTTGCCAGCAGCCGTTGCATGGCCTGTTCCAAGGTCAGTCTTCCCGCCAGCAGCATCGCCACCGCCTCGCAGACCGGCAGTTCCAGCCCCGCGCGCCTGGCCCGCGCCACCAGGCACGGGGCGGTGGCGGCGCCCTCTGTCACCGCGCTGCGCGCGGCCAGCACCGCGTGGGCGTCCTCGCCCCGGCCGATCGCCAGGCCCAGGCTGTAATTGCGGCTGGCGGCGCCGGTGCAGGTCAGCAGCAGATCACCCAGCCCCGACAGCCCGGCCACGGTGTCCGCCCGGCCACCCAGCGCAATGGCCAGACGGCCGATCTCGGCCAGGCCCCTGGTGATCAGCGCCGCCCGCGCGTTCTCGCCCAGCCCGGCACCGATCACCGCGCCGGCGGCGATGGCGACGACATTCTTGGCCGCGCCGCCGACCTGCGCCCCCACCGGGTCGTCATTGCCGTAGAGCCGGAAGCCGGGGCTGGCGAGCAGGCCGGAAAGCCGTGCGCGCAAGCCGGGATCGGCGGTGGCGATCACGGCGGCGGCAGGCAGGCCGGCCGCGATCTCATGTGCGAAATTGGGGCCGGTCAGCACCGCGCAGGACGCGCCGGGGCGCTGTTCGGCCAGGATCTCGAGCGGTAGCTGCAGGCTTTCCGCCTCCATCCCCTTGGCGCAGCAGACCAGCGGCGCGGCGCCTTCGGGCAGGAAGGCGAGCACCGCGCGCAGATGCTGCACCGGCACCGCGAGCAGGATCGCCTCCGCCTCCGGCGCAGGCGCCCCCACGCTCACCGTGTCGGGCAGGCGGAAACCCGGCAGGCGCGGATTCTCGCGGCTGACCGCGATCGCGGCGGCACGTTCGGGATCGCGCGCCCACAGCCGCACCAGGCAGCCCGCGCGCGCGGCCTGCAGGGCGAGCGCGGTGCCCCAGGCGCCGGCGCCGATCACCGCGACGGTCTTCACCGGCCCGCCTGCTCCCCGGCGAGCCGCAGCAGGGCGGTGCCCTCGCCCGGCTCACCTTCACCCAGCCGGTCGCGCAGGGCGGCCAGGATCGGCGGGGCCTCGGTCTCGAAGCCGAAGGGCGGATTGACCACCACCAGGCCGCAGCCATTCAGCCTGGCCGGGTCGTCCGGCGCGCGCAGCCAGAGTTCCGCGGCCAGGATGTCGGGGATGGCGCTCTCCACCATCGCCTGATGGAAGCCGCGCCCCGGCGCGCGGTGCGTGATCGGGTACCAGGCGGCGAACACGCCGCCGGCGAAGCGGGCATGGCCGCGGCGCAGCCCGGCAGCCAGGGCCGGAAACTCGTCCGGATTCTCGTATGGCGGGTCGATCAGCACCAGGCCGCGCCGCTCCCGCGGCGGCAGCAGGGCGCCAAGCGCCTCCCAGCCGTCGCGGCGATGCACGCCCACGCGACGGTCGGGGGCGAAACGTCGGCGCAGGACCTCGTAGTCCTCGGGGTGCAACTCGCAGCAGGCCAGCCGGTCATCGGGGCGCAGCAGGGCGCGGATCAGCGCCGGCGAGCCGGGATACGGGCCGAGCGCACGGACCAGACCGACATAGGGGCCGAGCGCGGCGGGAAGCTCGGCCGGCGGAGCATCGAGCAGCCGGCCGATGCCGGCGCGCCATTCGCCGGTGCGCTCGGCCGGACCCGAGGAGAGATCATAGGCGCCGGCGCCGGCATGAGTATCCAGCACGAACACCGGCGCCGGCTTGCGCAGCAGCGCCTGCAGCAGCCAGACCAGCAGCGCGTGCTTGAAGCAGTCGGCAAAATTGCCGGCGTGGAAGGCGTGGCGGTAGTTCACTCCCCCGGGCTCCGGTCGGTCACGCCCGGATGCTCCGGGCCGGTGCCGCCGGGGAGTGACCGGGCCGCCTCATCGGACGACGCCCGGTCCGCCCTGTCAGACTTGCCCCGGTCCGTCCTGTCAGACACGCCCCGGTCCGTCCCGTCATACACGCCCCGATCCGTCCCGTCAGACACGCCCCGATCCGTCCCGTCAGA
>DAICZL010000021.1 GCA_027311165.1 bacterium | reverse complement strand
CCCCGTGCAGCCGCTGCACCAGCCGGCTGAGCGATTCCGCATCGCCCTTCAGCACGTGGCAGGCCTCGTCGATCTCGTCCAGCCGGGCGGCGTAGAAGCGCGTGTCGATGCCGGCCACCAGCGCGCCATGGGCGGCAAGGGACCGGGCGAGGTCCTGTTCGGGGGCGGTCCAGCCCTGCTGGTCGGAGAACAGCAGCACCATCGCCCGCGGCGTGCCGGGGGGCTCGACCAGGCGCACCTCGCCGAACCGGTCGCCATCCATCGCCGCGGCCGGGCCGCCTTGCGCCAGGGGGAGGATCAGAGCGGAGACGAGGAGCAGGACGAGGCGGGAAAGGATCCGCGCCAGGACCGGCGCAGACCCGCCCCCGCACCGGGACGCCGGCGGTCTCACGCCCATTCCATGTGCCGCGACGCGGCAGCCCCCCCGGCCAGGGCGGCGACATCGGCCAGCGCCAAAAACGGGCCGACGGTGCCGGAGGCGGCGAGGTAGCGCGGCTGCCATTCCGGCTGGAACTTGTTCTTGAAGCGCCGCAGCCCCTGGAAGTCGTACAGCCTTCCGCCATGCTGCCACAGCAGCCCGCCCAGCCGGTGCCAGATGGAGGCGAGCGGCGTCGCGGCCAGGCCCGACAGCGGCGCCATGCCCAGGCTGAGCCACCGCCAGCCCTGGCCCTGCAGGTCGAGCGCCAGGCTGGTGAACAGGAATTCCATGGCATAGGCCGAGGCATCCGACAGGTGGCGCATCACGCCGATGCTGGCCTCCTCGTGCAGATCGGTCGTCATCAGTGTGGCGAAGGCGACCGGGCGGCCGTTCTGGCGCACCAGCGCGACCGATTGGGCGGCGACATAGGCGGGGCTGAACCAGGCGACCGAGAAGCCCTTCTCCCGCGCGCCGCGTCCGGCCAGCCACTGGCTGGAGATCATGGCCAGCGAGCGGATCAGCGTGGCGACCGCGTCGCGGGGCACACGTTCGTAGGTGAGCCCGTCGCGCGCGCCGCGCTTGAGCGCATAGCGCAGATGGCTGCGTCCGGGGCCGGCCAGGCTCCAGCTGGCCAGGTCGATCCGCGCCTCCTCGCCGAGCTTCATGATCTGCAGCCCGGCATCGAGATACAGCCCGAGCGTCTCGGGGCGGATCTGATAGAACGCGGCGCGTCCGCCATGCGCGTCCGCCAGCGCGACGAAACGGCCGATCAGCGCCTGCCAGTCCTCGACCGGGCCGACCGGGCCGTGCAGCGCGACCCAGCTGCGCCCCCGCTTGGCATACATCAGAAAAGCCCGGCCGGACTCGCTGAACAGGAAGCTCTTGTCGCCCATCAGCGCGAGCAGCGCATCGGCATGGGGCTGGGCGCGCAGGATGGCGGTGGCGCGTGCGAGGTCCGGCGCGGTGGGCGGGCCGACCCGTCCGGGGGACAGGCGCAGCAACTGCCACAGCCCGATCGCCCCGGCCAGCGCCGCCGCCGCGAACGTGGCGCGCAGCGCCCGCGGCGCCTTGGCGTCGAAGGCGAACTGCCACCACAGGTCGCCGGCATAGGGCACGTCGCGGAAGGCGAAGGACATCATCCAGATCGAAACGGCAACCACCAGCGCGACCGCGGCATTCCAGCCGGGGGTGAAGCGCTCGCCCAGCAGCCAGGCGGGCCGGTCGAAGCGCCGGCGGGTGGCCAGCAGCAGCGCGAGCAGGCAGCACAGCACCCCCGCCTCGACGAAGGCGAGGCCCTTGGCGATCGCCAGCACCAGGCTGATGGCGGTGATCCCCAGCGCGAGCCACCAGGCGCCGTCCAGCCGGCGGAACAGGCCACGGGCGACGAACAGCAGCGCGACCCCGAGCAGCGAGGCGAGCAGGTGGGAGGTCTCGACCACCCAGAGCGGCACCGTGGTCTGCAGGGTGGCGAGGCGGCGGCTGAAGGCCGGCGTCGCGCCCGAGACCACCAGCATCGCCCCGATCGCGAAGGTGATCACCCCGAGATAGACCGGTGCCAGCGCCTCGGCGCCATGGCGCAGCCGGGCCAGACCCGCCGGGGTGATCCGCCGGGACACGGCGCGCAGCTCGACCGCCGCCAGCAGCCCCGCCGAGACCAGCAGCGGCAGGAAGAAATAGATGGCGCGATAGGCGAGCAGCGCCGCCGCCACCTGGTTGGCCGCCACGGCGCGGCCGAGGGCGAAGATCACCACCGCCTCGAACACGCCGAGCCCGCCCGGCACGTGGCTGAGCACGCCGAGCGCGAGCGCCACGGTATAGACGGCCATGAAGGGCGCGAAGCCGATATGGGTGTCCGGCAGCAGAACGTAGAGCGCGGCGCCGGCACCGAGCAGATCGGCCGAGAGCACGCCGAGCTGGACCAGCAGGAAGCCGAGGCCGGGGCGCTGGAGTGTGAAGCCCCGGGCTCGCAGCCACGCGGACGCTGCCGTCCCGCCGCCAGCGCCGCTCTGGCGATCCGACCCCGCCGGAACGGGCCCGATCCGGCTGGCTCCCACCTGGCTGGCGCCCCTCTGTGGGGGCCCCATCCGGCTGGCAGCCGCGCCGCCGCGGGTGACGATCACCGCCAGGAGGGCGGCGGCCGCCAGCACCAGGATGCCGCCGATACGGACCCATTCGGGCCGCAGATGCACGAGCCGGCCGATCGCCCCGGCGGCAAGCGCCGCGCTCGCCGCGCCGAACACCAGCAGCCCGGCGCCGAAGCAGACCAGGATCCAGCCCATCAGCCGGGCGATCTGCGCCGGGCGCACCCCGGCGGCGCCATAGATGCGATAGCGCACCGCCCCGCCGCTGAGCGTGCCGAAGCCGATCGCATTGCCGAGCGCGGAGCCGCAGAAGGCGCCGATCAGCAGTGTCATGCGGTCGACCGGCACGCCGAGGAAGCGCAGGATCGTCCCGTCCCTGGCCACCAGCGCCGCGTAGCTGAACAGGCTGGCCGCCAGCGACAGGGCGAACGCGCCGGGCGGCAGCCGCCGCAGCAGCGCGGTGATGGCGTGGTAGTCCATCTGCCGCGACAGCGCATGAAACAGCGCCAGTGCGATCGCCGCGGGCACCAGGATAGCGAGCGGGGCGGCCAGATGCTGCAGCCAGCCCCGGCCGGGCGCGGCGATCACCCGATCGGCGGACCCGGCTTCGCTCTCGTCCGGGGTGGTCTCCCCGGAGGTGGTTCCCCTGGGCGAGGTTCCCCTGGGCGTGGTTCCCATGGGCGTGGCCTCCCTGGGCGAGGTTCCCCTGGAGGTGTTCTCCATGATGGGGGCGACCTCGCGGCTGGCCCTTCCCCCCGAGGGGGGAAGGGGCGCAGGCGCGGCCGGCCTCGGGGATTTCCGGTCCCGGCCGGGGCGATCGGCGCGCGCTTCCGCGTCCTGGCCGGCAGGACAGTCCGGCCGACCGGCCGGCGCGACGCCCCCGCCAGGCGGCGGCGGGCCGCCCTGGCCAGGGTCACGGTCTTGCGTCTGGTCAAGCGGCGACATGTGCCTTCGTCGATCTCGATTGGGAGTGGGAGGGGCGGAAACATCCCTGTCCGCGAGCCGCATCTTGTCCAGGCAATCGGCCGTGAATTCAATGCTGCTGGTGCCGGAGCCGGCCGGATTGCCGAGATTTAATCGCCGATGCCATCTCCCCGTTCCCTTTGGCCGGACTCAGGCAGGCCAGACGCTTCC
>DAICZL010000014.1 GCA_027311165.1 bacterium | reverse complement strand
GCTCCATCCTCGATGCCGGCCAGCGCCGAGCCCACGCTGTCCACCCGCTTGTCGATCATGAGAACCGTGCCATTCCATGGCTCGCCACCACCACGTCGCGCTCCAGCACGCGTGCGCGAAAGGCGCCGCTGGGCCAGATCTCGGTGCGGATCGTCTCGCCGGGAAATACCGGGGCCGAGAAGCGCAGCTGCATCGCGGTCAGCCGCGCCGGATCATAGCCGCACAGCCCGCGCAGCAGGGCGTGGCAGATCGTCCCCAGCGTGCACAGCCCGTGCAGGATGGGCCGGGGAAATCCCGCCGCCGCCGCCAGCGCGGGATCGGCATGCAACGGGTTGTCATCGCCGTTCAGCCGGTAGAGCAGCGCCTGCTCGGGGCGCGTCGGCAGATCGACGATGATCTCCGCCGGCCCCTCCGGCAGCGGCGCCGGCGGGCGCACCGGCCCGGCGGGTCCGCCGAAGCCGCCATCGCCGCGCAGGAAGCTCGTGCTCTCGGTGGTGGCGAGCAGCGCCCCGGTCCCCGCACCGCGCAGCTCCTTTTCCCTGTAGAGCACCGCCCCCTTGCCCTCGCCACGATCGATAAGCCCGGTCACGCGCGTGCGCCCGACCAGTTCGCCTTCGACGGGCAGCGGCGCGTGCAGTGCAATGCGCTGCTCGCCATGCACCACGCGCACCGCATCGACCCCGGTTGCCGGGTCGGCGAGCCAGAAGCCGGGATGGCCGAGCACCACCGCCATCGAGGGCAGCGCCCGCAGCGCGCGGTGATGATCGACGAAATCGAGCTGACGGAGATCCATCGGGTCCTGTCCGAGCCCGACCGAGAGCGCGTACAGGATCGTATCGCGCCTGGTGAGGCGCTGGCGAATTTCGGGGATCGGGAAATTCAGAAGGTTTTCGGTGATGATCGGCATGTCACGGCCGCTCCGAGCAGTGCGATTGGAATTCCTGATGCCCGTGCTTGTCGGCCGCATCCACGCCCTTGCGGTTCCGCAGCGGGATCCGGAGGATCGTGACGGCTCCGGCGATGATTGTCCGCACGGATATCATTCATCCAGATCGATCACCGCATCGACCGCAAACGCTCCCCCGGGCAGCGCGATCACCGGATTGAGATCGATGGCCCGCAGACGCGGACCGGCCTGTACGGCGAAGGCGGACAGGCGCGACAGCATCACCGCGAGCGCGGGCAGATCGGCGGCCGGCCGGCCGCGCGCGCCGGCGAGCAGCCTGAAGCCGCGGACCGAGCGGATCATCGCCAGAGCGACGTCCTCGCCGAACGGGCAGCGATGCAGCGCGATGTCATCGAGCAGTTCGACGAAGATGCCACCCAGACCGAATGCCGCCATCGGCCCGAACACCGGATCGCGATGGATGCCGAGCAGGCATTCCACCCCGCCGGCGAGCTGGCGCGCCACCAGCACGCCGTCGATCTTCGCCTGCGGCGCCCGCGCGCGCGCCGTTTGCATCAGCGTGGCGAAGCTCGCGCGCACGCCCTCGCGGTCGACGATGCCGAGCAGTACGCCGCCGATCTCGGTCTTGTGCGGGATATCGGGGCTGAGGATCTTCATCACCAGCGGAAAGCCCAGGGAATCCGCCGCCGCCAGCGCTTCCTCGGCCGAGGCGCAGATGCGTTCCGGCGCAGTCACTATTCCGGCATCCGCCAGCAGCTGCTTGGCCTCCGCCTCGTTGAGCGGACGCGCCGGCAATGCGAAGGGCGCGACGACCGGCACCGGCCCCGCCGGCAACGCGGCGAAGGCGGCGCCGTATCGGCCCATCGCGTCGATCGCCGTCACGGCACGGTTCGGATCGGCATGGCAGATCCAGCCCGCGGCCTCGTACTCCGCGACATGTTCGGCGGCGGCGAGAATCGACAGCACGCACAGCCGGTCGGGATAGCGTGCCGGCACGGTGCTCAACTGGGAAAACAGCGGTCCGGCGATGCTGCGGTTGGCGGCGACCCCGGTGAAGAAGGCGAGCAGCGAGGGATAGCGGCCCTCGCTCATGATCACATCGGCGAAGCGTCCGACCATCGTCATGTCGTTGAACACCTGGGCCGTGCAGTCCACCGGATTATAGGGCGCGCAGAACGGCACCATCGCACGCAGCTCGGCCTGCGCCGGCTCGGGCATCGGCGGCAGGGCGAGCCCCAGCTGTTCAGCCGCGTCGCTGATCAGCACGCCGGCTCCGCCCGAGATCGTCAGAACCCCGAGCCTGTTGCCCGCGGGATACACGAGCCTCGTCGCGGTGTGGGCGATGTCGAGCATCTCTTCGGTCGAGCGGGCGCGCACCACGCCGAACTCGTCGAGCACCGAAGCCGTCACCCGGTCATCGCCCACCAGGGAGGCGGTGTGGGAACGCGCCGCCGCGCTGCCGAGCGCACTGCGCCCGACCTTCATGATCACCACCGGCTTTCGCGCCGCCCGCGCGGCGGCGAGGGCCGCGATGAAGACCCGGCCGTTGCGGATGCCCTCGGCATAGACGGCGATCACATCGGTGCCCTCGTCGGCGGCGAGCCAGCCGATCACATCGCCGATGGTCACATCCGCCTCGTTGCCGGTGGTGACGCAGATCGGGGTGCCGATGCCGCGGTCGCGGGCGCAGGAGAACAGATGCGTGCCATAGGCGCCGGACTGGCTGGCGATGCCGATCCGCCCCGGCTTCGGCGGGCCGCCATCGAGCAGCGAGGAGAAGATCGCGTAGAGACCGATGCGCGCATTGAACAGGCCCAGGCAGTTCGGCCCGATCAACCGCACACCGAGACGCCGCGCCTCCGCCGCCAGCGCGTCCTGTGCCGCCGCCCCCTCCGGACCGATCTCGGCAAAGCCAGAGGTGAACACGATCGCCCCCTTGACGCCGCGCGTGCCGAGATCGGTGATCGCCGCCAGCGCCAGCTCCGCCGGCACGACGACGATCGCGACATCAGGCGTTTCGGGCAGATCGGCGACGCAGGGATAGGCGCGCAGCCCCTGGATCTCGCTCCGGTTGGGGTTGACCGGATAGATCGGACCGGCGAAGCCGAGCCGCAGCAGATTGGCGATCGGCCGGCCGCCGATCCGCAGCGGATCGGCCGAGGCGCCGATGATGGCGATCGAACGCGCCGAAAGCAGCGGCGTCAGGCTGGCGAACCGGTCCGCCTGGGCGACCTGGGATGCGCTCACAGCGTCGCGGCGGAACCGAGAACCGCACTGACCTGGCTCGACAGCGTGCCGCCGTTGCCGTGGCAGAGCGCGATGTCGCAGCTGGCAAGCTGCCGCGCCCCGGCCGCGCCGCGCAGCTGCGTCACCGCCTCGATGATCAGGAACAGCCCGTACATGCCCGGATGCACACAGGACAATCCGCCGCCGGAGGTGTTCACCGCGAGCTTGCCGCCCGGCGCGATGGTGCCGCCCTGCACGAATCGGCCGCCCTCGCCCTTGGGGCAGAAACCGAGATCCTCCAGGAACAGAATCGTGTTGATGGTGAACGCATCGTAGAGCATCGCCAGCTGCACATCGCCGGGCGTAATCCCGGCCATGGCGAAGGCGCGCGGTCCGCTATCGGAGGCGGCGGTGACGGTCAGATCGGGCATGTTGGCGATGGCGCGGTGCCATTGCGCGCCGGCCGCGCCCAGCAGATAGGCCGGCTTCTGGCGCAGATCGCGCGCGCGATCGGCGCGCACCAGCACGCAGGCGGCCCCGCCATCGGTCACCAGGCAGCAATCCGCCACCGTCAGCGGGTCGCTCACCATGCGGCTGGCCAGCACGTCGGCCACCGTCAGCGGGCCGCGCGCGAAGGCCGCCGGGTTGAGATTGGCCCAGGCGCGGGCCGAGACCGCGACCTCCGCCAGCATCTCCCGCGTGGTGCCGAACACGTGCATGTGGCGGCTGGCGGCGAGCGCGTAGGCGGTGATGGGATGGCGCGGGCGATAGGGGGTCTCGTGCAGCTGCTTCTCGCTCATCGAGGCGAGCTTGCCGCCCGCGGTGCGCTGGTTGCTGCCGTAGCAGACCAGCGCCGCATCGCAGAGACCGGCATCGAGCGCCAGCGCGGCATGCAGCAGATGCGCCTCGAAGCTCGATCCGCCGACATTGGTGCCGTCGAAGAAGCGCGGCTTCAGGCCGAGATACTCGGCGGCCGAGAGGGTGGGGAAGGCGTGCATCGAGGTGGCGCAGAACAGCCCGTCGATGTCCGACAGCTTCAGCCCGGCATCTTCGATGGCGTTGAGCGAGGCCTGGCCGAGCAGCTCGATCGCGCTCCATCCCGGCGCCTCGCCGGTGCCGGCGGTGCCGATGCCGACCACGGCCGCCTTGCCCCGCAGCTGATGGGTCATGGGGCGGTTCCTTCGGCCAGGTCGAACACCAGTTCCGGCGCGCCGTCGATCTCGGCGATGCGGGCACGCACCCGGGCGCCGATCGGGGCGGTTTCCACCCCCTCGATGCGGCTCAGCAGGCGTACGCCCTCCTCCAGCTCCACGATGGCGATGTTCCAGGCGCCCTCGCGCGCGCGGTTCACCGTGATCGCGTAGATCCGGCCGTTGCCGGAGGCGGGAACCCAGTCGAGATCGGTCTCGCCGCTGCCGGGGATCATCAGGCGGGGATAGAACACGTGCCGGCCAGTGGAGCGGCTGCGCTGGAGCATGAAGCGGCCCTGGCGCAGATGGGCGCGGAACTCAGCCTCCGGGCCCGGCGATGCCGGCTCGTTCATGACGCATTCCCCCTCGATGACGTTGCGATGATGGCGCCGCGGCGGCGCGACGGCAACCGGCGCAGCTGCCCTGCCGCGTTACCAAACCGTATAGTCCGGGCCAAGCCGTCCCACACTGCGGCCAGGCAGTCTGGGCTGCATCGGCGGGGCGTGGTGCTCCGCCGCAGCGACAAGGACCGAAGATGCGCAAGACCATGATCCCCGCCCTGGCCCTGGCCGGCGCCCTGGCCACCGGCCTCGGCGTGACTGCCGCCCTCGCGGGGGGCGAAAACGGCACCGATGCGGCGGCGCTGGGCCGGGCCAGTTTCGGCCTGACCCAGGCGGTGCAGGCGGCCGAAACCGCAACCGGCGGCAAGGCGGCGTCGATCGACCTGGGCGAGAAGGGCGATCACTGGACGGTGGAAATCGTCAAGGGCACGCAGACGCTGCAGGTGAAGGTGAGCGCGACCGACGGGAAGGTGCTCAGCACCGGCCCCGCCGATGGCGAGCACGAAGAAGACTGATCGTCGCGAGGCCAGGGCAATGCCCTGGCCTTACCTTTATTGCCCGGGCACAAGATGAAACTGTTGCTGATCGAGGACGACGTCCACACCGCCGCCTATGTCGCCGCCGGCCTGCGCCAGCAGGGCCACACGGTGGACCAGGCAGGCAACGGCCGCGACGGGCTGTTCCTGGCCGCCGGCGGCGAGCACGACGTCCTGGTGGTGGACCGGATGCTGCCCGGCCTGGATGGCCTGTCGCTGGTGCGCACGCTGCGCGCCACCGGCACCACCGCGCCGGTGCTGTTCCTGACCACGCTGGGCGGGATCGACGACCGGGTGGATGGGCTGGAGGCCGGCGGCGACGACTATCTGGTGAAGCCCTTCGCCTTCGCCGAGCTGCTGGCCCGGGTGAACGCGCTGGCGCGCCGCCCGCGACTGTCCGACCGGCCCGCCGTGCTGGAGGTGGCGGATCTGCGCATGGACCTGCTGGCCCGCACCCTGACCCGGGCCGGAAGGCCGATCGAGCTGCAGCCGCGCGAGTTCCAGCTGCTGGAATATCTGATGCGCCACGCCGGCCGCGTGGTGACCCGCACCATGCTGCTGGAAGGCGTCTGGGATTTCCATTTCGATCCCCGCACCAACATCGTGGAGACCCATATCAGCCGCCTGCGCGGCAAGATCGGCGGACCGGGCGAGCCGGAACTGATCCACACCGTGCGCGGCGCCGGCTACCTGATCCGTGCGCCCGCCTAGGCTGTTCCGCACCGCCATCGTCCGGCTCGCCGCACTGTACGGCGCGCTGTTCGGCGTCTCGGTCATCGTGCTGGGGGTGGTGGTGTTCCTGACCGCCGATGCCGCGCTGAAATCCCAGATGGACCGCCATCTGAACGCCGAGGCGCAGGCGCTGGCGCTCGATTTCGCGGCCGGGGGTCGAGATCGCCTGGCCGGAGCCGTGCGCGCCCGGGCCGCCATCCGCGGCGCCGGGGCGCTGGATTACGGCCTGACCGGGCCGGACGGACGGCTCCTGGCCGGGGATCTGCGGCTGCCGCCCGGCGCCGAGGGGAGGCTCACTCTGCCGGCGAGACCGGCGGGCGGGGAGGAGCAGGGAGAGCAGGACAACGCCGCCCTGCGGGTGCTGGCGCTGCGCCTGGCAGACGGCTCGGTGCTGGCGGTGGGCGATGATCTGGGCCGGATCGATGATGTGCAGGAAGCGATCCTGCGCGCCTTCGCCTGGGCCCTGGCCGCCACCCTGGCGCTGGGAGCCGGAGGCGGCGTGGCGCTGGGGGCTGGGTTCCTGCGGCGGATCGACGCGATCACCCGCACCGCGGAGGCGATCATCGCCGGCGACCTGCGCCGGCGCATCACGCTGCGCGGCACCGGCGATGATCTGGACCGGCTGGCGGGAACCCTGAACCGCATGCTCGACCGGATCGGGGCGCTGATGGACAGCCTCCGCCAGGTCAGCGCCGATATCGCCCACGACCTGCGCACCCCGCTCGCCCGGTTGCGCCAGCGCCTGGAAACCGCCCGGGACGATGCCGCGATCGAGGCGGCGGTGGCCGAGGTGGACGCCATCCTGGAGACTTTCTCCGCCCTGCTGCGGATCGCCGAGATCGAGGCCGGCGCGCGCCGCGCGGCCTTCCGCCCGGTGGACCTGGCCGAGATCGCGGCGCCGGTGACAGAGGCCTTCGCCCCCGCCGCCGAAGACGCCGGCCGGCGCCTGGTTCTGGCCGCACCTGGCGGGCAGGCGATGGTGCAGGGCGATCGCGGCCTGCTGACCCAGCTACTCGCCAATCTGGTGGAAAACGCGCTGCACCACACCCCGCCCGGCACGAAGATCACCATCGGTGTCGATCCGCGCGGACCGCTTCTGAGCGTCGCCGATGACGGGCCCGGCGTGCCGGCAGCCGAGCGGGAGAACGTGCTGCGCCGCTTCTACCGGCTGGAACGAAGCCGCACCAGCGCCGGCAGCGGACTGGGGCTCAGCCTGGTCGCGGCGATCGCGGACCTGCACGGGGCGCGGGTTACGCTCGGGGACAATGCGCCGGGACTGGTGGTCCGGGTGGCGTTCGGCTCGGGGACGCACGGCCAGGGCAATACCGTGCCGGGGTAGGGACCAAACCGGGGCCGAAGGCTTTGGCCCCGGATACGGGCCAGGATCAGCCGACCCGGCCCCGCGATCGAACGCGCACTGGCGCCAGGACCCTGTCGGGCGCCCCCAGGGGAGCCCGGGGGCAGGGACCCTAGAGCAACATCCGATCAGATGGAATCATCTGATCGGATAAAGTCGCTCGGTAAAACAGAGAGTAAGAGCGGTGCCGGATCGTCTATCAGATCGGGCACCGCTCTAGCCTTCCCCTGCCTGACCCCGCCGCCCCGACAGCGCCAGGGCCGCCGGTGCGTCGATCAGGACTGCGCGTCGGGCGACAGCACGATGCAGTTGCCATGTCCGTGGCTGACCCGTTCGCAGGCCTGCACGGCGGCATCGTGCGACAGGCCGGTCAGGCGGGCGCGGTAGAGAGTGCCGTGGCCTTTCTGCACGCTGGCGACCATCGGGTGAGCATGGCTCAGCGCGTCGCGGGCCTTGTCCCTGGCGGCTCCCACCGCCGCCTTGGCATCACCCTGGCTGCCGAAGGCGCCGACCTGGATCGCCCATTGGCCGGTGGCGGGGCCGCCATGGGTTTGCGGCAGCGTATCGGCCAGGGCGGCGGGGATCAGCCGGAAGCGGCTCGATCCGCGCGGCGGCGGGGCGGTGTTGGCGGCCAGTGCCACGCGCTGGCCGGAGCGAGCTGGCGCAGAACTAGGCGGCGGCGGGGCGGGAAGTTGCGCCACCACCACCGGCGCGCCGTGGCCGGGCTGGGACACGGGCTGGACACGGGCATACTGGGTGCTGGCGCGCGCATAGCCACGCCCGAAGCGGGGTCCCGCCGGGATGTGCACCGGCAGCGCGTTCATCGCGTAATCCTCGGCCGGCGAACGGTTCACCGGATGGCTGTCGATGATATTCGGGCCGATCATCGCGACATAGTGGCGGGTTTCGTCGGGCAGCGGCCTATGGCGGGTCAGGTAGTCGTCCAGCCGCTTGGGTCCGGCATTATAGGCGGCGAGAAACCCTGGCGAGCCATAGAGGTCGTACATCTCGCGGATATAGGCGGCGCCGGCCAGGATGTTGTTGTGCGGGTCGTAGGCATCCTCCCCCAGGCTGTAGCGGTCCCGCAGCCCGTCATAGGTTTCCGGCATCACCTGCATCAGCCCCATCGCGCCGACGCCGGAGGTGGTGAGTTCGCCGTTCCGGTAGAGCCGGCCGCCGGATTCCACGCGCATCACCTCGCGCACCCAACGATCGGGCACATCGAAGCGGGCCGACGCCTCGGTGATATAGGGGCCCCACGGGTCTTCCGGCGGGCCGGGCGGGGTGTAGTTGCCGCGGGCATGGGACAGATAATCCGCGGCTTCCTGGCTCGGCGAGACATGCTGGGTGGCGCAGGCCGACAGCAGCGCCAGGAGCGCCACCGCCGCGAACCGGCGCAGCAGGGCGCCGGGGGATCGGCCAGATACTGGCCGGGCGGAGGCGGGAGAGAGGATATCCATGCGCGATGAGCCTCCGTCGTGGCGCGGCCTTCGAGAACAGACCGAGGGGCACGACGACCAGCCGGTCGCCGCTTACGTAGTCCGGCAGGAACAGCCTCTAAGGCGTTATCGCATCGCCAGGTTACTGGCAAGATATCTTGCGGCCATGTGCCGCCGCCTGCTGTCCGGCCGGGCGGATTCGGGCTAACCTGTCACCGACGCGCCACGCTCGTCCGGGCTGGCAGGCGGCAGGAAACATGAAGATGCCTCGATCGCCCATCGCCCACGCCCTGGCCTGCGACCCAGCCCTCGCCGTTGCCCTCGCCGTTGCCCTGGGCGGCAGCCTCGCCGGCTGCGCGCCGAAGCCGCCGGCGGTGGCGACGGCGCCGCCGCCATCGCGCGGCACCATCGTCGCGATCCGCCCGGTCTCGGTGCCGCAAAGCGCCCTTGCGCCGGTGCTGGTGGCGCTGACCGGGGCCACCCCGGAGCCAGAGCCGGAAGGCACGGCGCGGGCCGAATTCCTGCTGCGCCAGCCGGACGGCAGGATCGTCTCGGTCACCGCGCCCGATACTGGCCGCTTCCGGGTCGGCGACACCGTCACGCTGGGCACGAACGGCGCCGATCGACTGAGCCGCGCCGACTGAGGGCGGCGCCATGAACCTCCGCGCCGCCCCAAGGCCCATGGTCTGCCGGAGCGTGAACCCATGTCCCGCCGGCCCCCCCCCGTCATGGCCGGACACACCGGAGTGCGGGAGGCTGCAGCGCCGGGCGCCGGCGCGATCCCCGTATACGCCCCTCCGTATACGCCCCTCCGGATGCGTCCCTCCAGGACCGGGGGGCGTCATGGTCTCCATGGAGTTGCCGATGCCCCTTCCCGCCATCCTGCGTGACCGCCTCGCCCTGCCCGCGATCGCCGCGCCGATGTTCCTGGTCTCCGGCCCCGATCTGGTGGTGGAGACCTGCCGCGCCGGCGTGCTGGGCAGCTTCCCCGCGTTGAACCAGCGCACCAGCGCCGGGTTCGAAGCCTGGCTGGACGAAATCGAGACCAGGCTGGCCGGCGAGCCCCGGGCGGCGCCGTTCGCGGTGAACCTGATCGTGCACCGCAGCAACGCCCGGCTCGACGCCGATCTGGCGATCATTGTGCGCCATCGTGTGCCGGTGGTGATCACCTCGCTCGGCGCCGTCGCGGGGGTGGTGGAGGCGGTGCACGCCTATGGCGGCATCGTCCTGCACGACGTGATCAGCCTGCGCCATGCCGAGAAGGCGGCCGCAGCCGGGGTGGACGGGCTGATCGCGGTCTGCGCCGGCGCCGGCGGGCATGCCGGACGGCTCAGCCCGTTCGCGCTGGTGCCGGAGATCCGCGCGATGTTCCCCGGCATCATCGCGCTGTCGGGTGCTCTCTCCACCGGCGCGCACATCGCCGCGGCGCGGCTGATCGGCGCCGATCTGGGCTATCTCGGCACCCGCTTCATCGCCACCGAGGAAAGCCTGGCGCCCCCCGCCTACAAGCAGATGGTGCTGGACGCGACCGCGAAGGACATCGTGTACACCGACGAGGTGAGCGGTGTGCCGGCGAATTTCCTTGCCGCCAGCCTGCGTCAGGCGGGGCTCGCGCCCGAGAGCCTGTCGGTCGGGGCGAGGCCCGAGCTCAAGGCGAACGAGGACCGGGCGTGGAAGCACATCTGGTCCGCCGGCCAGGGCGTGGGCAGCGTGCGCGACATGCCCGGCGCGGCCGCGCTGTGCGCGCGACTCACCGCCGAGTACCGGGACGCGACCGCGGCTCTGGCGGGGCATCCCGGCCCGGGTTGAAGGCGGGTCTTCGGAAGGAAGGCCGGGCTCTGCCCGGACCCGCCAGGGACCAGCGGTCCCTGGACCCGCATCCTCTGGGGGGTACTTTCCAAGGGAACGGGG